>DASUOY010000028.1:0-3967 GCA_036276395.1 Pseudomonas sp. | reverse complement strand
GCGACGCCTTGTCTTGGGGACACCTCGTAATGGAATTTATTGTTAAAAGCGCACGCCCAGAAACACTAAAAACCGCCACCCTGGTTATCCCCGTCGGCGAAGGCCGCGGCCTCGGCGCCACAGCCCAAGCCGTGGACGAGGCCTGCGCCGGCGCCATCAGCGCCCTGCTCAAGCGCGGCGACCTGGCCGGCAAACTTGGCCAGACGCTATTGGCGCACAGCCTGCCGGGCCTCAAAGCCGAGCGTGTGCTGTTGGTCGGCATCGGCAAAGACAGCGAACTGTCAGACCGCCAATTGCGCAAAGTGCTCAGCGCGGCTTACACGGTATTGAAAGGCCTGGGCGGCAGCGATGCCGTGCTGGCCCTGCAGGATATCCAGGTAAAAGGCCGCGATGCCTACGGCAAAACCCGCCTGATGGTGGAAGGCCTGGCCGACGGCGGCTACCAGTACGACCGTTTCAAGAGCCAGAAGACTGAGGCCAGCGCGCTGAAGAAGCTCAGCCTGCTCACTGAAAAAGCCAACCTGGCCGACGCCGAGCGCGCCAGCAGCCATGCCCAGGCGATTGCCGCCGGCATGGCCTTCACCAAGGACCTCGGCAACCTGCCGCCGAACCTCTGCCACCCCAGCTACCTGGCCGAGGAGGCCAAGGCCCTGGGCAAGGCGCACAAGAACCTCAAGGTGGAAATTCTCGACGAGAAGAAGCTCCAGGAACTCGGCGCCGGTGCCTTCCTCGCTGTGGCCCAGGGCAGCGAACAGCCGCCACGGATGATCGTGCTCAACTACCAGGGCGGCAAGAAGAGCGAAAAGCCCTTCGCCCTGGTCGGCAAAGGCATCACCTTCGACACCGGCGGCATCAGCATCAAGCCGGCGGCCGGCATGGATGAAATGAAATACGACATGTGCGGCGCCGCCAGCGTATTCGGCACCCTGAAAGCCGTGCTGGAGCTGCAACTGCCGATCAACCTGGTGTGCCTGCTGGCCTGCGCCGAGAACATGCCCAGCGGCCGCGCCACCCGTCCGGGCGATATCGTCACCACCATGAGCGGGCAGACCGTGGAGATACTCAACACCGACGCCGAAGGCCGCCTGGTGCTGTGCGACACCCTGACCTACGCCGAACGCTTCAAGCCGCAGGCGGTGATCGATATCGCCACCCTCACCGGCGCCTGCATAGTTGCCCTGGGCAGCAATGCCTCGGGCCTGATGGGCAACAATGACGAACTGATCGAGCAACTGCTGAGCGCCGGCAAGAGTGCCGACGACCGCGCCTGGCAACTGCCGCTGTTCGACGAATACCAGGAGCAGCTTGATAGCCCCTTCGCCGATATCGCCAACATCGGTGGCCCCAAGGCTGGCAGCATCACCGCTGGCTGCTTCCTATCGCGCTTCGCCAAGGCCTACAACTGGGCGCACCTGGATATCGCCGGCACTGCCTGGATCAGCGGCGGCAAGGACAAAGGCGCCACCGGCCGCCCGGTGCCGCTGCTGACCCAATATCTGCTGGACCGTTGTAGCGCCTAACTCCCGCGACAGTAGCTGGTGCCGCGCGTAGCGATATACGCCGCACCAGCCGCTGCCACGAACACCCCCACACATGAACCAGCCATGCCCCGAATAGAATTCTAGGTCCTGTCATCCGCCACAGCGGCCGAGCGCCTGCGCGCCGCCTGCCAGCTGGCGATGAAGGCCTGGCGCGCCGGCCTGCCGGTATTTGTCCGCGGCTGCGATGCGCAGCAATGCGCCGAGCTGGATGAACTGCTGTGGCGCTTCAAGGCGGAAAGCTTTGTGCCGCACAGCCTGCACCAGGACGACGCGCAGGCCCCGGTGGTGATCGGCCTGGATGAGCAGCCCGCGCACGCGCAAGGCGTACTGATCAACCTCAGCAGCAGCCTTTCGCCCCACGTAGAGGATTTCAGCCGGGTGATCGAAATCGTCAACCAGGAACCCGAACTGCTGAACGCCTGCCGAGAGAATTTCCGCAGCTATCGCCAGCGCGGGTATGATCCCAAACGAGTTGAACTCTAGTTGCACACCATGGACACCCCAAAACCGCCGCAAAAGCCCGCGCAACTGCTGAACGACCTGGAGTCGATCCGCGAACTGCTGGGTGATGACAATCTCGAACCGCCGCTGCTGCTCGACACCATCGACCCGAGCAGCATCCCCCTGCTCTCGGATATCGTCACCCCGCCGCCAGCCGCGGCACCACGCGCCCAACCGCCCGCGCCTGCAGCTCCAGCTCCAGCTCCAGCTCCAGCTCCAGCCCCCAGCCTGCGCGACACCGTGGCGCAGAGCATCAGCCGCGACAGCGAAGTCAACCGCCTGGACAGCGAACTGCGCGCCGCCGCCGAACTGATCCTGCAGGATGTGATCGACGACTTCGTACCGCAGATCGAAGCCGAGCTGAAACGCCGCCTGCAGGCACGCCTAAGCCGACTGCTGCCGTCGCGCAAATAGCCTTTCGTTGCCCGGATTGCATCCGGGCAACGAGCCTCGCCAAATTCTCCCCGCCCTCGACACGCCCACCAGTCAGCCGCGCCATGCTCGGCCTTACGCCGCACAGGCCATCCCCGCTATACTTGCCGGCTTTTCCGTCTAGCCGTCATAAGGGTCCCGCCGCGCATGGACAAGACCTACCAGCCGCACGCCATTGAAACCGCCCTGTACCAGAACTGGGAGGCGAACAACTATTTCGCCCCGCAGGGTTCGGGCGAGCCCTACACCATCATGATCCCGCCGCCGAACGTCACCGGCAGCCTGCATATGGGCCATGGTTTCAACAACTCGATCATGGATGCGCTGATTCGTTTCCGCCGCATGCAGGGCCGCAACACCCTGTGGCAGCCGGGCACCGACCACGCCGGTATCGCCACCCAGATGGTGGTAGAGCGTCAGCTGGCCGCCGACGGCATTGGCCGTCACGATCTGGGCCGCGAGAAATTCCTGGAGAAAGTCTGGGAATGGAAGGAGCAGTCCGGCGGCACCATCACCCGGCAGATCCGTCGCCTGGGTAGCTCGGTGGACTGGTCGCGCGAGCGCTTCACCATGGATGACGGCCTGTCCGAGTCGGTTAAAGAAGCTTTTGTCCGTCTGCATAAAGACGGCCTGATCTACCGCGGCAAGCGCCTGGTCAACTGGGACACCAAGTTCCACACCGCCATCTCCGACCTCGAAGTGGAAAACCACGACGAGAAGGGCAGCCTGTGGAACCTGCGTTACCCGCTGGCTGACGGCAACCAGACCGCCGATGGCAAGAATTACCTGATCGTCGCCACCACCCGCCCGGAAACCATGCTTGGCGACAGCGCCGTGGCCGTGCACCCGGAAGACGAGCGCTATAAAGCCCTGATCGGCACCTTCGTCGAGCTGCCACTGGTTGGCCGCCGTATCCCGATCATCGCCGACGATTACTGCGACCCCGAGTTCGGCACCGGCTGCGTGAAGATCACCCCGGCCCACGACTTCAACGACTATGAAGTCGGCAAGCGCCACAACCTGCCGCTGCTGAATATCTTCGACAAGAACGCCGCCGTGCTCGCACAGGTCCAGGCGTTCAATGTCGATGGCAGCGTCAACAGCCAGATCGACTGCAGCCTGCCGGCCGAATACGCCGGCCTGGATCGTTTCGAGGCGCGTAAACAGATCGTTGCCGCCTTCGAGGCCGCAGGTCTCTTGGAAAGCATCGACGCCCACGCCCTGAAAGTGCCGAAAGGCGACCGCTCCGGCACCATTATCGAGCCGTGGCTGACCGACCAGTGGTACGTCAGCACCAAGCCGCTGGCCGAAAAAGCCATCGCCGTGGTCGAGAGCGGTGAAATCCAGTTCGTGCCTAAGCAGTACGAAAACATGTACTTCAGCTGGATGCGCGACATTCAGGACTGGTGCATCAGCCGTCAGCTCTGGTGGGGCCACCGCATCCCGGCCTGGTACGACGATGCCGGCAACGTCTATGTCGGCCGCGACGAGGC
>DASUOY010000027.1:0-5892 GCA_036276395.1 Pseudomonas sp. | reverse complement strand
GCGACAAGCGCATGTTTATCGAAGCGGTATTCCGCGCCACCAACAGCATCGATCTGCCGCTGATTGCCGAGATGGTGGAAACCGAAGGTGAACTGGCGGTACTCAAGGAGCTTGGCCTGTATGGCGCCATGGGCCGCCTGCTAGGCGCCCCGACGCCCTGGCAGGGCTAAGCTCGGAACCTAATCCGGACGTTATCCGGGCTACAAAAATGCCGTTCACTGAACCTCAGTGAACGGCATTTTTCTGCAGCTGGGTTTATCGAGCGCAAAGCTGTGGCCATGCCTTAGCTGGCAAATAGATAGCCTTCCACATCCATGCCCGCATCACGCATTTGCGCCAGCTTGTACCTCAGCGTGCGCGGGCTGATGCCCAGGCGCTCGGCGGCTTCCTTGCGCCGCCCACGCTCGGCACGCAGGGTATCGATAATCATCTGAAACTCATGGCGGCGCAGGTCATCGCCCAAGGCTCCTGCCTCCACCAGCGGCACCTCAATTGGCACCGGCGCGGCAGTAGGCACCACCGCCAGCAGTGGCTGCGCCGGCAGCGCTAGCGCCGCGCCCATGGCCGTCTGCAGACAGAGATCCTGGGGCTGGATCAGGCCACCCTGCTGCAGAATCAAGGCCCGCTGAATGGCGTTGTCCAGCTCGCGCACGTTACCCGGCCAAGCGTGACTCATCAGGCTCTGCTGCGCCTGGGGCGACAGGCGAATCGGCGGGTGATTCATCTTCTTCACATACTTGGCCAGCAGCCGTTCGGCCAAGGGCACTATGTCCGCCGGGCGTTCGCGCAATGGCCGCCAGGCCAGCGGGAAGACCGACAGGCGATAGTAGAGGTCCTCACGGAAACGCCCCGCCGCCACTTCACCGGCCAGGTCGCGGTTACTGGTGGCCAGCACGCGGATATCCAGGCTGATTGGCTTGCGCGCGCCGACACGTTCCACTTCGCGCTCCTGCAACACCCGCAGCAACTTGGCCTGCAAGCCCAGGGGCATCTCGGAAATCTCGTCGAGCAGAATGCTGCCCCCCTCGGCCAGCTCGAACTTGCCCGGCGCGCTGGCGATGGCACCGGTAAAGGCGCCCTTCTCATGGCCAAACAGGGTCGCCTCGAGCATATTGTCCGGAATGGCCGCGCAGTTGATCGCAATAAAGGGCTTGTTGGCGCGTGGCGACTGCTGGTGCAGGTAACGCGCCAGCACCTCTTTACCCGTGCCCGACTCACCGGTGATCAGCACCGTCGAATCACTCTGCGCCACCCGTGCGGCCAACTCCAGCAACTGCACGCTGGCCGGTTCCACCGCCACCGGCCCATCCTGCTCGGCCGCGCTCACCCGGCCGAGGGCATGGCGCTCGACCAGCGCCAGCAAGGCCTTGGGCTCAAAGGGCTTGACCAGATAGTCCGCCGCGCCCTGGCGCATGGCATCCACCGCTCGCTCCACCGCGCCATAGGCCGTCATCAGCAACACCGGCAATTGCGGTTGGCGCTGGCGAATCTGCGCCAACAATTGATGGCCATCCATGCCCGGCATATTCACGTCACTCACCACCAGGCCAAAAGGCTCCTGGGCGATCGCCAGAAGCGCCGCCTCGGCGCAATCCACCGCACGGAAATCATGCCCACCCAGGGACAAGGTATCGGCCAGTGCTTCGCGCAAGGCGCGATCATCTTCGACCAGCAGAACTTTGGCAGCCATGGTGGTTACTCCTGAATCATGGGTTGCGCTGCGCCGATCAGCGGCAACGTCAGAATGGCGCAGGTACCACGCCCTGGTTGGGAGCGCAGTTGCACATCACCCTGGTGGGCACGCACTACTGCCTTGACTACGGCCAGGCCAAGCCCGGTACCCGTAGTTTTGGTGGTAAAGAAGGGTTCGCCCAGGCGTGCCAGGGTGGCGCGGTCGATGCCCGGGCCGTTGTCGCTGATGCACAGACGCAACGACTGCCCGCGGCTGTACAGGTGCACCTTGAGCCGCGCGTCACGCCCGGCGGCCTGAATCGAGTTTTCAATCAGGTTGAGCAGGCTACCAACCAGGGTGTCGCGGTTGCACAGCAGCTCGCCATCGCGGCTGTCGCACTGCCAGCGCACCTGCATATCACGCACATGGGGTTCGGCCGCCGAGCGCAGCGCATCGAACAGAGCCTTAGGAGCCAGACGATCCGGCAAGGGCAACTCGCCGCGAGCGAAGATCAGCATGTCGCGCACCTGGTGCTCCAGCTCATGCAAGCGCTCCTTCAGGCGCCCGGCAAAGCGTTGCTGCTGCTCAAGTGGCAACTCCTGCTCAGTCAAATGGCTGGCGTAGAGCAGCGCGGCAGACAGCGGCGTGCGGATCTGGTGGGCCAGGGAGGTGACCATGCGCCCCAGGGCCGACAAGCGCTCATGCCGCGACAGCTGATCCTGTAAACGACGGGTTTCTGTCAGGTCGGTGAGCAGCACCAACTGCCCGGGTTCGGCATGCAGTGAGCGCGTGGCGATAGATAAACGCCGACCATCTTTCAGGGAGATTTCATGACCGTCATCGTCACGGGGAGCGAAGTTGCGGGCGATCACCTGGCGCCAGAGCATCCCCACCAGCGGCTGGCCGAGCAGATTACGCGCCACCGGGTTGGCTTCACGCACCACGCCCTGCCCGTCGATCACTATCACCCCGCCCGGCAGCAGATCCAGCAGACTTTGCAGGCGATTGGCCAGGCGTTCCTTCTCCGCCAGCTCCTGCATACGTTGGGCGCTGACCAGCGCCAGCTGCCCCTTGAGCTCGGTAACCCGGGCCTCGAGCATGCTGTAGGAGGAGCTGAGCTGGGTCGACATCTGGTTGAACAGGGCAAACGCCTGTTCGATACCGGCACGGCTGGCCTGCTCGACAGAGACAGGGGCAATTTCAGAATGTTCGGGGCGCTGGGCGTTGGCGTTCATCGTTCTCTCTCGCGCTGCGAGCCGTCATAAGACAGTCAGTTACAAGAGAGATAGCAATACCCGTGCCTGAAATTTTATTGTTTAAATTCAACAACTTAAAAAACAAAGCCGAAGGCAGTGTCAAACCTTCGGCTTTATTGAGGAGGAAAGCGCCAAGGCGCTGACGAGAGCATGGGCGGGATCAGTCGTCCAACCCTTCCTCGTCACGCCGGCTCATGCCGTACTTGCGCATTTTCTCGACCAGGGTAGTGCGGCGGATACGCAAACGCTCGGCGGCACGCGCCACCACACCATTGGCATCATCCAGCGCCTGCTGGATCAAGCCCTGCTCCAGATTGCCCAGGTAGTCTTTCAGGTCCAACCCCTCAGGCGGCAACATGGCCGCCGAATCGACACCCGGCAGACCCGACATCAAGGTGGCGCGCTCATCCAGCTCATCACGCAGGTTGGCAACCAGGCTTTCGTCTTCATCTTCGACATGGCGGAACTTCTTCGGCAGCTCACCCACCCCGATCACGCCATAGGGATGCATGATCGCCATGCGCTCAACCAGGTTGGCCAGTTCGCGCACGTTGCCCGCCCAATCGTGCTGACACAGCGACAGGATGGCGGCGGAATTGAAACGGATCGAACCGCGTTTCTCGAACTCCATACGCGAGATCAGCTCGTTCATCAGCAGCGGAATATCCTCGATGCGTTCACGCAGCGGCGCCATTTCGATCGGGAAGACATTCAGGCGGTAGTACAGGTCCTCGCGGAAACTGCCGTCCTCGATCATCTTCTCGAGATTCTTGTGGGTCGCGGCGATGATGCGCACATCGGCGCTTTGCGTCTTGTTGCTGCCTACACGCTCGAAGGTGCGCTCCTGCAGTACGCGCAGCAACTTGACCTGCATCGGCAGCGGCATATCGCCAATTTCATCGAGGAACAGGGTGCCGCCATTGGCCAGTTCGAAGCGCCCGGCACGGCTGGTGATGGCCCCGGTAAAAGCGCCTTTCTCATGACCGAACAGCTCGCTTTCCAGCAACTCGGCTGGGATTGCGCCGCAATTGACCGGCACGAAGGGTGCCTCACGGCGCTTGGAGTGATAGTGCAGATTACGCGCCACTACCTCCTTGCCCGTGCCCGACTCACCCAGGATCAGCACGCTGGCCTCGGTATCGGCCACCTGCTGCATCATCTGCCGCACTTGCTGAATGGCTCGGCTGGTGCCGACCAGACTGCGGAACAGATTGGTCTCGCGCTGCCGGCCCCGCTCCCGGGCCTGGTCATACATCTCGCGGTAAACCTGGGCGCGATGTAAAGAATCCAGCAACTTGTTATAGCTCAGCGGCATTTCCAGGCTGGCAAGCACGCTACGGCGCTGCTCTTCTGGCCACTCGGCGGCCACTTGCTCGTTGATCAACAGCGTCGGCAGGAACTCATCCCAGGCCGCCAACTGCTTAAGCATTTCCAACACACCACCCTTGGCCTGCACTTCCCCCAGCAGCACACTCAGCACGGCGCGGCTGGAGTCCAGTTGCGCAACTGTTTCGCGCCAGCTCTGGCTGTCGCAGGCTAGATGGTCTTCACCCAGGAAATTCAGGATCACCGTCAAGTCACGACGACGCTCGCTGTTATCGTCAATCAGGAGGATTTTGGTTTCACGCCACATAATTTTTCTTTTCTGATCCGTGAGTGAGCAAACACGCCTGATAGCCAAAGCCACCCAACCAAGCGCCAGCAATTGGCCACTAGTTAAGTCAATTTTTTGTTCGCAGTCAATTTTATGGCGTGATTATTTTGCCCAACCGATAAAACAGGCTAAGCAATTGTTTGCAAAGAAGGGATTTGAACATCTTCGGCTGCCAGAATTGACAGCCTGCCACTAACAACCTTTAGCCCTCGCCAAGTAGGCAAGCACAAACGGCGAACCGCTCGAAGCGACTCAACCGAACAGCTGGTAAACCTTCGCCCCTTGCTGGGACTGGTTCAGCTGCACCAACTCTGCGGCCAAACGTTGCTGCTCAGCCTGACAGACACTGACCAGTTCTCGGTACAGATCAAGAAGTTCCTGCATGCGCGCGCGCAGCACTTCCTCATCATTCACCGATTCGACCATGGCCTCATCGACCGCCTGCCGGCACTGCTGATCAAGCTCGCCGATGGCCGCCCAATCCTGATTGGCCAGAGCATTGCGCAAGGCACTGCCTGTCTCTTGCAAACGCTGGACGGATGAACTCATAAATCGACTCCTCAAGCCTGAAACAGCATCACTGGCCAATCGCATCCCAGCCGGCTTTTACATTACGCAGCAGACTTGCGACTTCGTCCAGCGGTGCGGCGTCATTTTGCACATTGGCTTCGACCAAACGGGTAATCATATATTCGTAAAGGCTATCCAGATTGGCGGCCACTTCACCGCCCTGTTCCAGATTCAAGCCTTCACGCAAACCGCCGATGATGCCAATCGCCTTGCTGATCAACTCGCCCTTGAGGGCAACCTGATCGCGCTCCATGGCACCACGCGCTTGAGCCAGGCGGGAAAGCCCACCTTCCATCAACATCTGAATCAACCGATGGGGACTGGCTTCAATGGCCTGAGCCTGGGTATTGACGGTTTGATACTGCTTGAGAGCCGCCATCGCATTCATTGTCGTTCTCGCTGTTCTGCTTGCTGGATACCCTGGGTATCGGCGCCACAGCGCAAAGCTTTAACAATGAAATCAGTTTGCTACCGCCGGCTCAACCTCAGGACCTATGGCATCCCAGGCGTTCTTGATCTGCTCCAAAAGCACTAGGACCTCATCCAGAGTGCGCGGGGTGTTGTCGAGAGCAACACCCGCCAGGCGACGGGTCATATAGTCGTAGAGCGAATCCAGATTTTCGGCCAACTCACCGCCTAACTCTTTATCCAAACCACCCTGCAACGCACCGAGAATGGTAATGGTGCTGCCCACCGCCATGCCACGCATCTCAACATCACCTTCAGCCTGGGCATGCTTG
>DASUOY010000026.1:0-3674 GCA_036276395.1 Pseudomonas sp. | reverse complement strand
ACCTAGCGCCACTGAACGGATGCGACCCTACTCCATGCTTAATCTTTATCACGCTCCCGATCTGGAAACCCTAGGCGCGCTGGCCACCAGCCTGCTCGCCACGCCGATGCGCGAGCCCTTCGCCCCGGCGCTGGTGGTGGTGCCGAGCCAGGGCATGGGGCGCTGGCTGACCCTGGAGCTGGCGCGCAAGCAGGGCATCGCCATGCAGCTGGAAGTGCAACTGCCGTCCAGCTTCGTCTGGGGCCTGGCGCGCCTGGCCCTGGGCCAGTTGCCCGAGCAGTCGGCCTTTAGCCCCAGCAGCCTGAGCTGGCGCCTGTATGACTGGCTATGCGAGCCGGCCAACCTGAGCGAGGCGCCGCGCCTGGCGCATTATCTGGAGGGCGGCGACGAGCGCAGAAGGCTGTCACTTGCCGTGAAGATCGCCGACGTATTCGACCAATACCTGCTGTACCGCGACGACTGGCTGGCCGCCTGGGAGCGCAACGAGCTGCTTGATCTGGGCCCCGACGAAGCCTGGCAGGCGCTGCTCTGGCGCGAGCTGACCCGCGATGGTCACCCGCACCGCGCGCGTCTGCTGGAAGAGCTGCTCGCCCGCCTGTACGACCCCGAGCCCATCTTGGGGTTGCCCGAGCGCGTGCTGGTGTTCGGCATCAGCTCGCTGCCGCCGCACCATTTGCGGGTGCTGGAAGGCCTGGCGCGGCATACCCAGGTGATCATCTTCGCCCTTAACCCCTGCCGCGAAGCCTGGGGCGAGATTCGCGATATCCGTGAGCTGGCGCGCCAGCCTGAACTGAATCCTGACGACTGGTATCTGGATATCGGTAACCCCTTGCTGGCCAGCCTGGGCAAGCAGGGCCGCGACTTTTTCGACAGCCTGTTTAGCCTGGCCTCCAGCGAAGGCAGCCAGGAAATCGGCCTGTATTCCGAGGACGAGGACCTGCACGACAGCAGCCTGTTGCAGGCGCTGCAAAACGACATCTTGCGCCTGCGCACCCGCCAGGCCGATGAGCGCCTGGTGCTACGCGAGGACGACCGTTCCCTGGAGCTGCATATCGCCCACTCGCCGCTGCGCGAGGTGGAAATCCTGCATGACCAGCTGCTCGCGCGCTTTGCCGCCGACGGGCAGCTGACCCCGGATCAGGTGGTGGTGCTGACCCCGGATATCGAGCGTTACGCGCCCTATATCGAAGCGATTTTCTCTGCCAAAACAGGCGCCCCGCGCGAGGGCGTGGGACGGAGTAGCACTCCGTACATTCCCTTTAGCCTGGCCGACCGCAGCCTGCGTGCGGAAATCCCCCTGATCGAGGCCTTTCTCAACCTGCTGGCGCTGCCGGACAGCCGCTTCGCCGCCGAGGAAATCCTCGCCTGGCTGGAGCAGCCGGCCATAGCCACCCGCGCCGGCATCGAGGCCGAAGACCTGGCGCTGCTGCGCGACTGGCTGCGCGACGCCGGGGTGCGCTGGGGCCGTGATGAAACGCACCGCGAGCAGCTTGGCCTGCCGGCGGACGCCGCCTTTACCTGGCGCCAGGGCCTGGATCGCCTGCTGCTGGGCTTCGCCGCACCGCCACAGCTGGCGGGCCTGGGCGCGCCGCTATTGGGCGCCAGCTGGCCGCTGGATGCGTTGGAAGGCGGCCGTGCCCAGCTGCTCGGGCGCCTGGCCGGCTTTGTCGAGCGCCTGGCCGCCCTGGCCCAGAGCCTGCAACGGCCGCGACCGCTGGGCGAATGGGCCGAATCCCTGCAAGGGCTGATCGACCAGCTGTTCGATGAGCGCGAGGCCGGCGACACCCTGTTGCTGCTGTCCAAGGCCTGCGCCGCGCTTAAGGAACAGGCCACCGCGTCCGGGGTCGAGCGACCAATCGAACTGGCGCTGATCCGCCAGCAGCTCACCAGCGCCCTGGAGCAGGGCAGCGCGGCGTCGGGTTTTCTCACCGGCGCGGTGACCTTCTGCACCATGGTGCCGATGCGCAGCCTGCCGTTTCGCCTGGTCTGCCTGCTCGGCCTGGACGACGGCGCGCTGCCGCGGCGCACCCCGGCCGCCGGCTTCGACCTGATCGGGCAGAAACCGCGACGCGGCGACCGCGCGCGGCGCCTGGATGATCGTTATCTGCTGCTGGAGACCCTGCTCTCGGCGCGCAGCGGCCTGTACCTCAGCTATGTCGGCCGCGACCCGCGCAGCAACGCCGAGCTGCCACCCTCGGTGCTGGTCAGCGAGCTGCTGGATGTCATAGACCTGACAGCAGTCAGCCACAGCGGCCCGGCCAGCGCCCGTATTACCCACCAGCATCCGCTGCAACCCTTCGCCCCCGGCAACTTCGCTGGCGGCCAACAGGCCGGCTTTGCCGCGCCCTGGTTCCGCGCGGCGCAGCGTCTAAGTCAGGCGGTGGAGGCGCCGCAGCCCTTCGCCAGTGCCCTGGATGCCCCGGATGCGGACTGGCTGACAATCGAACCCAGTCAGCTGATCCACTGCTTTAAGCATCCGGCGCGCTACCTGCTGGAACAGCGCCTCGGCCTGCGCCTGGCGCAGAGCGAGGAAACCCTCGCCGGCGACGAGCCCTTTAGCGTCGAGTGGACCAGCCAGCACGGCCTGCGCCAGTTGGCGCTACAGGCCATCGAGCGCGGCTGGAGCGAGGGCGAAGAGCGCGCGGTGGCCGCCGCTTCCGGCTGGCTGCCGGTGGGCGAGCTGGGCCAGGCCCACTGGGGGCAGATTCGCGGACCGATCCGCGCCTTCGCCCCGACCCTGTTCGACGAGCGCCCGGAAGATGCGCCGCAACCGCTGCTGGTGGATATCGAGCTGGCCGGTGTGCGTATCCACGGCTGGCTGGATGGTGTCACCAGTGCCGGCCTGTTCGACTATCGCCTGCGCGACCTGGGTGCCTGGGAACTGGCGCCGTTCTGGCTGCGCCACCTGCTGCTTAACTGCGCGGCCACGCCCGGTATCAACCGCGACAGCCGCCTGCTGTCGCCGAAAAGCGAATGGCGCCTGGGCCCCTTGGCCGATGCCCGTAGGTTGCTGCTGCCCTGGTTGGAGGCCTATAAGAGCGCGCTCTGCGAGCCGCTGCCATTATTTGCCAAATGCAGCCATGGCTTCGCCCGCAAATGGCGCAACCCCGGGCGCAAGGAGCCGATTGACGCCGCCCGCGGCGAAGCGCGGCTGATGTGGCAGGGCAATGACTTTATGAGCGGCGAAGGCCAGGACCCCTGGAACGCCCTGGCCTTCCGCGACCGCGAGGCGCTGGACGAACGCTTCGAAGCCCTGGCCGAGCAGCTCTACGGCCCGGCCCTGGATGCCCTGCAAGACAATCAAGAGGACGAGGCATGAGCAGCGCCAGCCTTAACCTGCTGCAGGACAGCTTTAGCGGCCGCTCGCTGATCGAGGCCAGCGCCGGCACCGGCAAGACCTGGACCCTGACCGCGCTGTACGCCCGTCTGCTGCTGGAAAAGCAGCTCAGCGTCAGCCAAATTCTGGTGGTGACCTTTACCACCGCCGCCACCGCCGAGCTGCGTGAGCGCATTCGCAAGCGCCTGGCCGAGCTGCTGGCGGTGCATGGCTTCGATGAGGCGGCGATCTTCACCATCCACGGCTTCTGCCAGCGCGCCCTGCAGGACGCCGCGTTCGAGGCCGGTGGCGATTTCGACAACGAACTGACCCACGACGACCGCGAGATTATCGACGC
>DASUOY010000025.1:0-5815 GCA_036276395.1 Pseudomonas sp. | reverse complement strand
ATCGGTTTCGCCGGGCCGCGAGTGATTGAGCAGACCGTGCGCGAGAAACTGCCGGAAGGCTTCCAGCGTAGTGAGTTCCTGCTGGAGCATGGCGCCATCGATATGATCATTCACCGTGCCGAGCTGCGCTCGCGTCTGGCTCGCCTGCTGGCACAACTGATGCGTCTGCCGTCGCCAGCAGCGCTGCCGGCTACTGCATGACCGAGCGCTCCCTCGCCGATTGGTTGGCCTATCTGGAGCAGTTGCATCCCAGCGCCATCGATATGGGCTTGGAGCGCTGTAGGGAAGTGGCGCAGCGGCTTGGTCTGACCAGGCTGGCGCCGCGGGTGATTACGGTCACCGGCACCAATGGCAAGGGCTCGACCTGCGCCTTTATCGCCTCCCTGCTGCAAGAGCAGGGGCTCAAGGTCGGGCTGTACAGCTCGCCCCACCTGCTGCGTTACAACGAGCGTGTGCAGATCGGCGGGGTTGAAGCCAGTGACGCCATGCTCTGCCAGGCTTTCGCCGTGGTTGAAGCGGCGCGCGGTGAAACCTCCCTGACCTATTTCGAGATGGGCACCCTGGCCGCTTTCTGGCTGTTTCAGCAGGCGCACCTGGATGCCGTGGTGCTGGAAGTGGGCCTGGGCGGGCGGCTGGATGCGGTCAATCTGGTGGATGCCGATATCGCGCTGGTCACCAGCATAGGCATCGATCATGCCGATTGGCTGGGTGATACACGCGAGTCGGTAGCCTTCGAGAAGGCCGGTATTTTCCGCCCCGGCAAACCGGCGCTGTGTGGCGATCTGGAACCGCCGCAGCCCCTGCTTGAGCAGGTGGCGCTGCTGGATACGCCATTTTTCCTGCGCGGTCGTGATTATGATCTGACTGTCGATGCGCAGGGCTGGTCCTGGTATGGCTTGGATGATCAGGGCAAGGTGTTGCAACTGCAGCAGTTGCCGCTGCTCGATCTGCCGATGGAAAACGCCGCCCTGGCCCTACAGGCCTATGCCTTGACCGGGCTGCCCTGGCAGGTCGGGCAGATTCGCCAGGCCTTGCTGAATACGCGGGTAACCGGCCGACTGGATCGCAGAAGCCTGAATTGGCGGGGTAAGTCACTCACGCTATTGCTCGATGTTGGGCATAATCCCCATGCGGCCGAGTACCTGGTCCAGCGTTTGGCCAGCCGTGCGCCACTGGGGCGGCGTTTGGCGGTATTTGGTTTGCTCGCCGACAAGGACCTGGCCGGGGTGGTAACACCTTTGTTGAGTGCGGTGGATGAGTGGGCGGTGGCGCCTTTGCCCACCGGGCGCACGCGCGATGCCGGTGAATTGCAGGCGTTTTTGCATAATAGCGGTGCCCGGGTTACCGCCCATGCGGATGTCCAGGCCGCGCTAGAAGCCCAGTGCGCCAGCGCATCGGCGGATGATGAAATACTGCTGTTCGGATCATTTTACTGCGTGGCCGAGGCCCTGGATTGGCTGGCCCGCCAAGCCAATGGGGACGTGCAGGATGGCTTTGCTGGATAAAGGATTGAAGCAGCGCATGGTGGGTGCGCTGGTGTTGCTGGCGCTGGCAGTGATTTTCCTGCCCATGCTGCTGTCGCGGCAGGATGAATCGCGCGCCGTGGTGGTTGATGCACCCGCGATGCCGGATGCGCCAGCCATGCCACAGGTCGAGGTGCAGCCAGTTGTTGTGCCCGAACCGCAGGTGTTGCAGGACGAACCCTTGCCTGGCGATGTCGCTCAGTCTGCGGCTGCACCAGTGGAGCCGGCGGTGGCTTCTGCGCCCGCTGTAGTGCCAGAGCCTGTAGCTGCTGTGCCTGAGGTGCTCGCGCCGGAGCCGAACAGCCGTTTGGATGCCAATAGCCTGCCGATCAGCTGGTCGGTGCAACTGGCCAGCCTGTCCAGCAGCGAGGGCGCGCAAAGCCTGCAGAAAACCCTGCGCAGTCAGGGTTATAACGCCTATATCCGTACGGTGGATGGCATGAATCGGGTGTTTGTCGGGCCGCTGATCGAGCGTGCCGAAGCCGATCGGCTGCGTGACCAGCTCAACCGTCAGCACAAGCTCAATGGTTTTGTCGTGCGCTTCCAGCCCGAGTCCAGCTGATTGCTCTGCGGGCGTTGCAACTCTGCCGAGGGCTCAAGGCGTTGCCTTGCGGGCATTTCAGCGGCTGCTTAATCCATTGCTTACCCCAACCCGGGGGCTCTGCTAAAATGCAGCGCCTTTTCCGTCGGTAACCAGCATCGTGATATTCACCTGGGTCGATTGGGCGATTGTCGCCATTGTCGCCATCTCAAGTTTGATCAGTCTGAGCCGGGGTTTCGTCAAGGAAGCCTTGTCGTTGCTGACCTGGATCATTGCCGGTGTAGTGGCCTGGATGTTCGGCGGCGCGCTGGCGCAGCACCTCACGGAATTTATCGAAACCCCTTCGGCGCGTGTCATAGCGGCTTGCGCGATCTTGTTTGTGGTCACCCTATTGGTAGGCGCGCTGGTCAATTATCTGATCGGCGAGCTGATTCGGGTTACCGGCTTGTCCGGTACCGATCGTTTATTGGGCATGGTGTTCGGCGCTGCCCGCGGCGGCTTGTTGGTGGTGGTGCTGGTCGGCCTGATCAGCCTGGCGCCGGTGCAGCAAGACCGCTGGTGGCAGGAGTCGAGCCTGTTGCCGCATTTTCTGATGGTTGCCGACTGGTCGAAGAATCTTATCTTGAGCCTTTCCAGTCAGTGGCTTGCCAGCGGCATCAGCGCGCCGGCGGAATTACCGTTCAAAGAAGCGTTGCTGCAGCCTAAACTGCCGTAAGCGCGTTCAGAATCATCCTGTTTTATTGAGTAGGGGTTGCGTCACATGTGCGGCATTGTCGGTATCGTCGGTAAATCGAACGTCAATCAGGCGCTGTATGACGGGCTCACCGTCCTCCAGCACCGCGGCCAGGATGCTGCCGGTATTGTCACCAGCCATGATGGCCGCCTGTTCCTGCGCAAGGACAACGGCCTGGTGCGCGATGTCTTCCAGCAGCGCCATATGCAGCGCCTGGTCGGCCATATGGGCATCGGCCACGTGCGTTACCCGACCGCGGGTAGCTCAAGCTCGGCCGAAGCGCAGCCGTTCTACGTCAACTCGCCCTACGGCATCACCCTGGCGCACAACGGCAACCTGACCAACGTCGAGCAGTTGGCCAAGGAGATCTACGAATCCGACCTGCGTCACGTCAACACCAATTCCGATTCGGAAGTGCTGCTCAACGTGTTCGCCCACGAGCTGGCCCAGCGCGGCAAGCTGCAGCCCACCGAGGATGATGTGTTCGCCGCGGTCAGCGACGTGCACAAGCGTTGCCGCGGCGGCTATGCGGTGGTGGCGATGATTACCGGCTACGGCATCGTCGGTTTCCGCGACCCCAACGGCATTCGCCCGATTGTCTTCGGTCAGCGCCATACCGATGAAGGCGTGGAATATATGATCGCCTCGGAAAGCGTGTCGCTCGACGTGCTCGGTTTCACCCTGATCCGCGATCTGGCGCCGGGCGAGGCGGTGTACATCACCGAAGAAGGCAAGCTGTTTACCCGTCAGTGTGCGGCGAATCCGAAATACGCACCGTGCATCTTCGAGCATGTCTATCTGGCGCGTCCGGATTCGATCATGGATGGCATCTCGGTGTACAAGGCGCGCCTGCGCATGGGCGAGAAGCTCGCCGACAAGATCCTCCGTGAACGTCCGCAGCATGATATCGATGTGGTTATCCCGATTCCGGATACCAGCCGTACCGCGGCATTGGAACTGGCCAACCATCTGGGGGTGAAGTTCCGCGAAGGCTTCGTCAAGAACCGCTATATCGGCCGCACCTTTATCATGCCGGGCCAGGCGGCGCGCAAGAAATCCGTACGGCAGAAACTCAACGCTATCGAACTGGAGTTCCGCGGCAAGAACGTGATGCTGGTGGACGATTCCATCGTGCGTGGCACCACTTGCAAGCAGATCATCCAGATGGCCCGCGAAGCCGGGGCGAAGAACGTGTACTTCTGCTCGGCGGCGCCGGCGGTGCGTTACCCCAACGTCTACGGCATCGACATGCCCAGCGCCCATGAGCTGATCGCTCACGGCCGCACCACCGAGGAAGTCTGTGAGCTGATCGGCGCCGACTGGCTGGTCTACCAGGATCTGCCGGATCTGATCGAAGCGGTCAGTGGTAGCAAGAAGATCAAAATCGACAATTTCGACTGCGCGGTATTCGACGGCAAATACGTGACCGGCGATGTCGACGAGGCTTACCTGGATAAGATCGAGCAGGCGCGTAACGATGCCAGCAAGGTCAAGTCCCAGGCGGTCAGCGCGATTATCGATCTGTACAACAACTGAGTGCGGGCGGGGTAGCGCCCTGCCGCTCGTTTGCGTGGTGCGCGCGGCGCACCCTACGAGGCCCTGGCACGTAGCCCAATCCGGGGCTTCTTTCTTGAGGTAGCGATATGACACTGGAATGGGAAGCCGGCCGGCTGGACAGCGATCTGGATGGCGTAGGTTTCGACACCCTGGCGGTACGCGCCGGCCAGCACCGCTCGCCGGAAGGCGAGCACAGCGAGGCGATCTACCTCACCTCCAG
This sequence comes from Pseudomonas sp., assembly GCA_036276395.1. Lineage (GTDB taxonomy): Bacteria > Pseudomonadota > Gammaproteobacteria > Pseudomonadales > Pseudomonadaceae > Aquipseudomonas. Next base: position 1,241 of record DASUOY010000025.1, on the reverse strand, counting down.
CTATGTATTTCGCAGCGCCGCCGATGCGGCCGCGCGTTTTGCCGGCGAAGTGCCGGGCAACGTCTATTCGCGCTACACCAACCCGACCGTGCGCGCCTTCGAGGAGCGCATTGCCGCCCTGGAAGGGGCCGAGCAGGCCGTGGCCACCTCGTCCGGCATGTCGGCGATCCTGGCTATCGTCATGAGCCTGTGCAGCGGCGGCGACCATGTATTGGTGTCGCGCAGCGTATTCGGCTCCACCATCAGCCTGTTCGAGAAGTACCTCAAGCGCTTCGGTGTGCAGGTCGACTACGTGCCGCTGGCGGATCTGGATGGCTGGGCCGCTGCATTCAAGCCCAATACCAAGCTGCTGTTTGTCGAATCGCCGTCCAACCCCCTGGCCGAGCTGGTGGATATCGCCGCCCTGGCGGACATTGCCCACAGCAAAGGCGCGCTGCTGGCGGTGGATAACTGCTTCTGCACCCCGGCGCTGCAGCAGCCGCTCAAGCTGGGTGCCGACGTGGTGATGCATTCGGCGACCAAGTATATCGACGGTCAGGGCCGCAGCATGGGCGGCGTGGTGGCCGGCAAGGCCGAGCTGATGAAGGAAGTGGTGGGCTTTCTGCGCACCGCAGGTCCCACCCTCAGCCCGTTCAATGCCTGGATCTTCCTCAAGGGCCTGGAAACCTTGCGCATCCGCATGCAGGCCCATTGCGCCAGCGCCCTGCAACTGGCGCAGTGGCTGGAGCAGCAGCCGGGCATCGAGCAGGTGTATTACGCCGGTTTGCCCAGCCACCCGCAGCACGAGTTGGCCAAGCGCCAGCAAAGCGCCTTCGGTGCGGTGGTGAGCTTCGAGGTCAAGGGCGGCAAAGAGGCGGCCTGGCGCTTTATCGATGCCACCCGGGTGATCTCCATCACCACCAACCTGGGCGATACCAAGACCACCATCGCCCATCCGGCGACCACTTCCCACGGTCGCCTGACCTCGGCCGAGCGCGCCAACGCCGGTATTCGCGACAACCTGATCCGCGTCGCGGTGGGTCTGGAAGACCTGGCCGATCTGCAAGCCGATTTGGCTCGCGGTCTGGCTGCGCTCTAAGAACCTATTTACGATCTGCTGCGCGTCGGCCCTGCGGCGTTAAAAACAGGCTCTAGCTCGCGAGATCGTAAGTAGGTTCTACGCCTTTCTTAGTACCTGGCGGGCCTTATCGGCCCGCCGGCTGCTCGATTTTCCCCAATTACGTCCCTTACCTCGCCATATC
>DASUOY010000024.1:0-6932 GCA_036276395.1 Pseudomonas sp. | reverse complement strand
GCTCGCGCCGTCGCCCTTGATCCCATAGAACTCCAGCACCCGGGCTTCGGCCTCGTTTAGCCAATAGCCCTTGAGGCCGTTGATGATGGCGCGCCGGTCGAGGTTGCCGAGCAGTGAGTTCTGCGTCTGGGCGAAGACCTTGCGTCCGGCGAAGCTGGTGGTTTCGTTGACCCGGTCGATCTCCTGCAGCAGCTGCTGGGCTTCCTGGTCGAGCGCCGCGCGCTCCTGGATACCGTTGGAGCCATTCATCGCCTGCAAGCCGAGCTCGCGCACGCGCTGCAAGGCCGAAGTCATGCTTTGCAGCGCGCCCTCGGCTACTTGCAGCAGTGATATGCCGTCGTTGGCATTGCGCACCGCCACGTTCAATCCTCGAATCTGCGAGGTCAAACGGTTGGATATTTGCAGCCCGGCGGCATCGTCCTTGGCGCTGTTGATGCGTTGTCCGGTGGACAAGCGCTGTAGCGAAGTGGCGAGAGCCGTGCTGTTGTTATCCAGTTGGCGACGCGTGAACAACGAGGCGATGTTGGTGTTAACCGTCAGCATCTACGCGCGTTCCGCTCGGCCAGACGTAAAGTCCGGCGTCACGAAGATATCGGCGTTGCAGCAGTGAACTTGAGGGCGTTAAGTGGCGTTGGCTTAGGGCTTAAAGGCGCCGATAAAGATCGCCGGGTCCACTCTGGCGTCATTCAGGCTGACATTCCAATGCAGGTGCGGCCCGGTGGCGCGGCCGGTGGCGCCGACCTTGCCGATATGGCCGCCACGGGGAAGCTCGGCGCCCAGCGTGACGTCGATGGCCGAGAGGTGGCAGAACATGCTGATCAGGCCCTGGCCGTGGTCGACAAATACGGTTTTGCCATTGAAGAAGTAATCGCCGATCAGTATCACCTTGCCGGCGGCCGGGGCCTTGATCGGTGTGCCTTGGTTGGCGGCGAAGTCCAGCCCGGAGTGCGGGTTGCGCTCCTCGTCGTTGAAGAAGCGGCGCAGGCCGAAGGGGCTGGACAGTGGGCCGGCCACCGGCTTGTCGAGCAGCAGGTTGCTCGGTTGGCGGGCGCTGAACTGCTGGTAGGCGCGGGTCTGCTCGGCCAGTTCGCGCTCGATGCGGGCAAGGTTCTTGGCGTTCGGGTTGACCTGCTGCTGGTTCTTGATGCGGATGCGCTGCTCGACGTAATGCTTGCCGCCCACCTGGAAGCTCAGCGTTTGGTTGCCGTTGACGCTGATCTGCTGGCTGCCCGGCTTAATGCTCAGTGGGATGCCGACTATGGCGATCCAGCGCTGCTGGTCCTCGTGAATCACCAGCACGGGCTTGCCCTGGTAACTGACCTTGGGCGCACTGCTCGCCGGTCCCAGATCGACTACCGCCACGCCGCCCGGTACGGGCTTATTGAGCAGGCGGCTGATAAAGCCTTCGGCGTACACGGGCAGGGCTAGGCAGAGCAGGGCGATAAGCGTGAACAGGCGCATTGAATATCCGTAGGGTGGATAACGCGAAGCTTATCCACCTGTATAAAAGGTCAGTCGAGCAGCGACAGAGTGACCGGCTGCACATGGTTGTCTTCGACCCGCACATCCAGCTCGCCCTCACTGAGGCGGGCTTTCAGGCGCTGGCCGGGGTGGGTGTCGGCGGCGTTGCGGATGGCGCGGCCGCGCTCATCCAGCAGGATGCTGTAACCCCGGCCGAGGGTGGCCAGGGGGCTGACCGCATGCAGGGTGTGGACCTGGCCTTGCAGCTGCAAGCGGCGCTCCTTGAGGGCCTCGCGCATACTGCGTTGCAGACGCTCGGCCAGGGCTTGCAGGCGCAGGGTTTGCAGCTTGAGGTTGCGTTCCGGGTGCAGGCTGACAAGCCGGGTGTGCAGATGTGCCAGGCGTTCGCGACGGTTGCCCTGCTGACGCTCGAAGGCCCGCGCCAGGCGCATTTCCAGGTCATCCAGGCGCTGCGCATGCTGACGCAGGGTCTCGCCTGGATGGCGCAGGCGCCGCTGCAAGCCGTCCAGGCGCATATGCTCGCGCTCCAGGCGGTGCTGCATGCGCATCAGCAGGCGGCGCTTGAGGTTGTGCAGGCGCTGCACCAGCTCGCTGCTGTCGGGAGCCAGCAGTTCGGCGGCGGCCGAGGGCGTGGGTGCGCGTACGTCGGCAACGAAATCGGCGATGGATACATCGGTTTCATGGCCCACGGCGCTGACGATGGGCGTGGCGCAGGCTGCGATGGCGCGCGCCACGACTTCTTCGTTAAAGCACCAGAGGTCTTCCAGGGAGCCGCCACCCCGGGCCAGGATCAGCGCATCGAAGCCCTGGCGGTCGGCCAGTTGCAGGGCGCGGACTATCTGTCCCGTGGCTTCGCGGCCCTGCACGGCGCTGGGAATCAAGGTCAGCTCGACCTGTGGGGCGCGGCGGCGGAATACGCTGATAATGTCGCGGATCACTGCGCCGGTGGGGGAGCTGATAATGCCGATGCGTTTCGGGTGGCTGGGCAGCGCGACCTTGCGCTCGGCGGCAAACAGCCCCTCGGTACTGAGTTTTTCCTTCAGGGCCTCGAAGGCCAGGCGCAGCGCGCCATCGCCGGCCGGCTCCACGGCGTCGAGAATCAGCTGGTAATCGCCGCGCCCTTCAAACAGCGAGACCTTGCCGCGCACCTTCACCGCCAGGCCATCGCGCAGCGCCTGGCGCACCTTGGCCGCGTTCTGTCGGAACAGCGCGCAGCGCACCTGGGCCTGACTATCTTTAAGGGTGAAATAGATATGCCCGGACGCAGGTCGGGCCAGGTTGGAAATTTCCCCCTCAACCCAGATGCCGCCGAACACATCCTCCAGCAGCAGGCGCGCGCGGTTGTTCAGTTGGCTGACGCTGAGCACCTCGCGGTCGAGGTTCAGGCGTTGGAAGGGGTCGATGATCATGGCCGGCATGATAAAGGCTTTGCCCTGGCAACTATAGAGCCTTGACCCGCGCCGTCAGCCCATTAAGCTGCGCGGCTTCTAGCGCAAGCCGAGCCCGACATGAGTGAACAGCAAGCCATTCTGGTACCGCAGATTTCCAGTTTCCCGGGTCATGAGGCGCGCGCGCGGTTGATCGTGCGCTGGCTGGTCAAGCAAAACATCATCGAAGAGCAACTCACCACCTGCGGGCGTACCTTCAAGCATATGGGCTACGGCATAGCCCCGGGTGCGCGGCGGGTGGTCGAGCGCCCCGAGTTGTTGCCATTCGGGCAGGCGGTGCATGGCCTGGAGATTATCTACAAGCGCTGCATCTATACCCCGACCGCAGGTTTTCTTGAGGAGGCTGGCTGCCCCGAGTGCAGGCGGGAGGTGGGGGAGAGGTTGTTCGATAGCCTGGAGGAGTGGATGCCGGGGCATACCGACAACTTCAGGTGTCCGCTATGCGGCCATGAAGATGACATCAACGGCTTTCTGTTCCTGCAGCCCTGTGGCTTCTCCAACCTGGGTTTTATCTTCAACAACTGGGCCGATGCCGGCTTCAAACAGAGTTTTCTCGACGAGTTTGCCGCGCGTTTGGGTTATCCGGTTTCGCTGGTAAAAGTTGACTTGTGAGTCAGTTCGGCGACGTTGTCGGCCATAATCTCGACTATCCCCAGGGGTAGCCGATTCTTTGCGTTGAGTGCGGGGGGGCGTCTGAGTATAATGGCGCGCTTCCAATTTTCCCGTCCGGGAGCCCCCGCCATGCTGCGTATCAGTCAAGAAGCTCTTACCTTCGACGACGTTCTACTTATTCCAGGTTATTCCGAAGTTCTGCCGAAGGATGTCAGCCTCAAAACGCGCCTGACCCGTGGCATCGAACTGAATATTCCATTGCTCTCTGCTGCCATGGATACCGTTACCGAGGCCCGTCTGGCGATTGCCATGGCCCAGGAAGGCGGCATCGGCATCATCCACAAGAACATGACCGTCGAGCAGCAGGCTGCCGAAGTGCGCAAGGTCAAGCGCTACGAGGCCGGCGTGGTCAAGGACCCGATCACCATCGAGGCCGAGGCCACGGTGCGTGACCTGTTCGACCTGACCCGCATGCACAACATCTCCGGCGTGCCGGTGCTCTCCAATGGCGACCTGGTCGGCATCGTCACCTCCCGCGACGTGCGCTTCGAGAACCGCCTGGACGCCACCGTGCGTGAAGTGATGACGCCCAAAGAGCGTCTGGTCACGGTCAAGGAAGGCGCCGACAAGGAAACCGTGCGCGACCTGCTGCACAAGCACCGTATCGAGAAAGTCCTGATCGTCGACGACGCCTTCCACTTGAAGGGCATGATGACCGTCAAGGACATCGAAAAAGCCAAGGCCTATCCGCTGGCCAGCAAGGACGATCAGGGGCGCCTGCGCGTTGGCGCGGCTGTCGGCACCGGTGCCGATACTCCTGATCGTGTGGCCGCCCTGGCGGCAGCCGGGGTCGATGTGATTATCGTCGACACCGCCCACGGCCACTCCAAAGGCGTGATCGACCGCGTGCGCTGGGTCAAGCAGACCTTCCCGGAAGTGCAGGTGATCGGCGGTAATATCGCCACCGGCGAAGCCGCCAAGGCCCTGGCCGAAGCCGGCGCCGATGGCGTCAAGGTCGGCATCGGCCCGGGTTCGATCTGCACCACCCGTATCGTTGCCGGTGTCGGTGTGCCGCAAATTTCCGCGGTGGCCAACGTTGCCGCGGCCCTGGCTGGCACCGGTGTGCCGCTGATCGCCGACGGTGGTATCCGCTTCTCCGGTGACCTGTCCAAGGCCATAGTCGCCGGTGCTTCCGCCGTGATGATCGGCTCCATGCTGGCCGGCACCGAAGAGGCACCGGGCGAAGTCGAGCTGTTCCAGGGGCGTTCCTACAAGGCTTACCGTGGCATGGGTTCGCTGGGCGCCATGGCTCAGGCCCAGGGTTCCTCGGATCGCTACTTCCAGGACTCCTCCGCAGGCGCCGAGAAGCTGGTGCCGGAAGGTATCGAAGGCCGTGTGCCGTACAAGGGCGCCATGGCGGCTATCGTGCATCAGCTGATGGGCGGTTTGCGCGCCTCCATGGGTTACACCGGTTGCGCCACCATCGAGGAGATGCGCAGCAAGCCTGAGTTCGTGCGCATCACCGGCGCCGGCATGGCCGAGTCCCATGTCCACGACGTGCAGATCACCAAAGAAGCCCCCAACTACCGCGTGGGTTAAGTGTTGATCAGTTGATATGCAGCACGGGGCTGTCGCTGTTGTTGTACAGGGCAGCCCCGAGTCATTTGTGAATTCCGCTACGAGAGACGGCCATGGCTCATCAAGATATCCACGCTCATCGCATCCTGATTCTGGATTTCGGTTCCCAGTACACCCAGTTGATCGCCCGCCGTGTGCGCGAGATTGGCGTGTATTGCGAGTTGCACCCCTTCGATATGAGCGACGCTGACATCCGTGCCTTTGCTCCGCGCGGCATCATCCTCGCCGGTGGCCCGGAGTCGGTGCACGAGGCCGGTAGTCCGCGCGCACCCCATGCGGTGTTCGACCTCGGCGTGCCGGTGCTGGGCATCTGCTATGGCATGCAGACCATGGCCGAGCAGCTCGGCGGCAAGGTGCAGGGCTCGGACGTGCGCGAGTTCGGCTATGCCCGTGTCGATGTGGTTGGCAAGGGCCGCCTGCTGGCCGGTATCGAAGACCATGTCGACGATGACGGCGTATTCGGCCTCGATGTGTGGATGAGCCACGGCGACAAGGTTACCGCCATGCCCGAGGGCTTCCATGTGCTCGCCAGCACCCCGAGCTGCCCGATCGCCGCCATGAGCGACGACCACCGTGGTTACTACGGTGTGCAGTTCCACCCGGAAGTGACCCACACCAAACAGGGTGGGCGCATTCTTTCCCGTTTCGTCCTGGAAATCGCCGGTTGCCAGGCGCTGTGGACTCCTTCGAATATCGTCGAAGACGCCATCGCCAGCGTACGCGCCCAGGTGGGCAGTGCCAACGTGCTGCTCGGCCTGTCCGGCGGCGTGGATTCCTCGGTGGTTGCCGCGCTGCTGCACCGCGCCATCGGCGATCAGCTGACCTGCGTATTCGTCGACAACGGCCTGCTGCGTCTGCATGAAGGCGAGCAGGTGATGGCCATGTTCGCCGAGAACATGGGGGTCAAGGTGATTCGCGCCAACGCCGAAGAGCAGTTCCTCGGCAACCTGGCCGGCGAAGCCGACCCGGAGAAGAAGCGCAAGATCATCGGCCGCACCTTTATCGACGTGTTCGATGCCGAAGCCAGCAAACTGGAAAACATCAAGTTCCTCGCCCAGGGCACCATCTACCCGGACGTGATCGAATCGGCTGGGGCGAAAAGCGGCAAGGCCCACGTGATCAAGTCGCACCACAACGTTGGCGGCCTGCCGGAGGAGATGAACCTCAAGCTGGTCGAGCCGCTGCGCGAGCTGTTCAAGGATGAAGTGCGGCGCATCGGCCTGGAGCTGGGGCTGCCCTACGACATGGTCTACCGTCACCCGTTCCCGGGCCCGGGCCTGGGCGTGCGCATCCTCGGCGAAGTGAAGAAGGAGTACGCGGATATCCTGCGTCGCGCCGACCATATCTTTATCGAGGAACTGCGCAACTTCGACTGGTACCACAAGACCAGCCAGGCCTTCGTGGTGTTCCAGCCGGTGAAATCGGTCGGCGTGGTCGGCGATGGCCGCCGTTACGCCTGGGTCGTGGCCCTGCGCGCGGTGGAAACCATCGACTTTATGACCGCCCGCTGGGCGCACCTGCCCTACGAGCTGTTGGAAAAAGTCAGCGGCCGCATCATCAACGAGATCGAAGGCATCTCCCGTGTCACCTATGACGTGTCGAGCAAGCCGCCGGCAACGATCGAGTGGGAATGATGTGACCGACAAGGGCAGCGCGAGCTGCCCTTGTCGCATCTGCTCTGCGGCAATCCGCCTCGTGACTGGACTCGTCTTACCGTGCGTTGAAATGAGAAGATATTGCAATTGGTAGCCC
>DASUOY010000023.1:0-2941 GCA_036276395.1 Pseudomonas sp. | reverse complement strand
CGTCGTCGCAGCAATCGTCGCGAGCGCCAGAACGATGCCAACGGCAACCCGATCGAAGGCAGCGAAGAAGCCGCAGAAGCCCCAGTCGCTGCCGACAACGCAGTAGTCGCCGCAGCCGTGGCCGTCGCTGCCACTGGCGCGGACGAAGCAGCCCAAGTGAGCGCTGAAGCCGCACCGGTAGTTGCCGAGCAGGAGCAGCCACGCGAAGTCGCCGTAGCTGAAGCGCCACAAGCCGTTGCTGAAACCGCTGTTGTAGAAGCAGTCAGCAGCCCGGTTGCCGAGGCCAGCGAAGCGCCTGCACAAGCCGCCGAAGTCAGCGAAGCTGCACCAGCACCCGCTGTTGTAGAGGCGCCGGCAGCGGTCGCAGAGGTCGTTGAAGTGCCTGCCGTGGTTGCCGCTCCCGAGCCGGTTGCCGAAGTTGTAGCAGCTGAAACTGTGGCAGTCGAAGCTGCACCTGCGGTCGCCGTCAGCAGCAGCGGTCGCGCACCGAACGATCCGCGCGAAGTGCGTCGTCGTCAGCGTGAAGCCGAGCGCCTGGCCCGCGAAGCCGCCGAAGCCCCAGTTGCTGCCGTGCAGGTTGAAGCGGCTGCACCTGTAGCTGCAGAACCGGTTGCAGAAGTGGTTGCCGAAGCCGCAGTTGAAACTGCAGCCGAAGCACCGGCCAGCATCGAAGCAGTCGAGCCCAAGACCGAAGCAGCCGTGCAAGCAGAAGCAGAAGTAAGCCAGGAGCCGCAAAGCTCGCTGTTTACTGAAGTAGAAGCTGACGAGCAGGATAAGGAAGCGGTCAAACCGCAGGTCTGATCCGCTAGGCAATAAAAAAGGGGATGCTTCGGCATCCCCTTTTGCGTTCTGGCTTTTATTACAGCGCGATTAATACGCTGTTCGCAGCAGCCGGCAAAACGCCTTACAGCACGTTCGGCTCGATCTCCAAGTCGACCGCAAAACGCCGGGCGATATCCGCCTGGATACGCTGCGCCAGTGCCAACAACTGCGCACCGGTAGCTTCCCCGTAATTGACCAGCACCAACGCCTGCAAACGATGCACGCCGGCATCCCCCTCACGAAAACCCTTCCAGCCTGCACGCTCGATCAACCAACCTGCCGCCAACTTGACCTGGCCATCGGCCTGCGGATAGGCCACCAGATCGGCATGTTCGGCGCGCAAGCGCTGCGCCAGTTCACTCGACACCAGCGGGTTCTTGAAGAAACTGCCGGCATTACCCAGTTCGGCCGGATCGGGCAGCTTTTCGCTACGAATGGCGCAAATGGCGCGACTCACATCCAGCGCTGTCGGGGCATTGATGCCCTGCTCCGCCAGACGCTGACGCACCGGGCCGTAATCCAGATGCAGCGCAGCCGCACGGCTCAAGGCAAAGCGCACCCGCAGGATGACCCAGCGCCCGCTTTCGCGTTTGAACAGGCTATCGCGGTAGGCAAAGGCGCAATCCTCCAGAGAGAACTCACGCAGCTCGCCACTGTGCCGATCCAGGGCGGTCAAACTGGCGAATACATCCTTCAGCTCAACGCCGTACGCGCCGATATTCTGCACCGGGGCCGCACCCACAGTACCGGGGATCAGGCTGAGGTTTTCCAGGCCGGCAAAGCCCTGCGCAAGCGTCCACTGCACAAAGGGGTGCCAGGGCTCACCCGCCTCCGCTTCGATCACTACAGACTGGCCGTCATCGCTCAACACACGAATGCCGCGGCTGGCCATGCGCAGCACCAGGGCATCGACGTCGCGGGTCAGCAGCAGATTGCTGCCGCCGCCGAGCAACAGCACCGGCAATTGCTGCGCCTTGGCATAAGCCAGGGCCTCATCCACCTGCCAATCGTTATGCGCCTCGACAAAATGGCTGGCCGCCACCTCAACGGCGAAACTGTTATAGGCCTTGAGCGAAACCCCTGTTTGCACCTGCTGGCTCATAGGCGCCCCTTGAGTTCGACCAGCAAGGCATCGCAAGCCTGCTCCAGCAGATCCAGCACCTGCTCGAAACCCTCGGCGCCGCCGTAATAGGGATCGGGCACTTCATCCAGCGCCAACTGATAACGGCGGAGAAACAGGTCCAGCTCGACGCCGTCGCGCCCCGGGTTCAGGCGCTGCAGATCGCTTAGGTTGCTGTTATCCATGGCCAGGATCAGATCAAAGCGGCGGAAATCGGCTGCCGTCACCTGCCGTCCGCGCAAGGCGGACAGGTCATAGCCACGCTGCAGGGCTGCCTGCCGGGTGCGGATATCCGGAGCCTTGCCCACGTGCCAGTCACCAGTGCCGGCCGAATCCACTTCGATACGCCCTTCCAGCCCGGCTTCACGCAGCTTGTGGCGCAACACGCCTTCGGCCGTGGGTGAGCGGCAGATATTGCCCAGACAGACGAACAGAACGCGCATCAGGCCCCCAGCAGGCGACGAACCCGCTCCAGGTCTTCCGGCGTGTCGACGCCCGCAGGTGGTGCCTCCAGCGCATCGGCCACATGGATACGCACGCCATGCCAGAGCGCGCGCAGCTGCTCCAGGCACTCGGTATCTTCCAGCCAGCACGGGCCCCAGGCGACGAAGTCATGCAGAAACTGCGCACGGTAGGCGTAGATGCCGATATGCCGGCGGTACGGCACACCTGCCGGCAGCTCGTCACGGCTTTTGGCAAAGGCATCCCGCGCCCAGGCTAGCGGCGCGCGGCTGAAGGTCAGGGCCAGGCCGGTCTTGTCGCTGACCACCTTGACCACATTGGGGTTGAACAGCGCCTGCACATCCTCGATCGGCTCGGCCAGGGTAGCGATTGCCGCCTGCGGATTGGCCGCCAGGTTGGCCGCCACCTGATCGATGATCGCCGGTGGAATCAGCGGCTCGTCGCCCTGCACATTGACCACTATGGCATCGGCCGCCAGGCCCAGGGCCGTGGCTACTTCAGCCAGGCGGTCGGTGCCGGAGTTATGGGAGGCGCTGG
>DASUOY010000022.1:0-5711 GCA_036276395.1 Pseudomonas sp. | reverse complement strand
CCTGGCCAATGTGGTGTTCCAGGCCAAGCTCGGCTCGGTTTTTGATAAGGCCCAGCGAGTGTCCGCCCTGGCCGGCTTTATCGCCGAGCGCATCGGTGGCGACGCCAGCCGCGCGGCGCGTGCCGGCATCCTCTGCAAGTGCGACCTGGCCAGCGAGATGGTCGGCGAGTTCCCGGAAATGCAGGGCATCGCCGGTTACTACTACGCCAAACACGACGGCGAGCCGGAAGACGTGGCCCTGGCGCTAAACGAGCAGTATATGCCGCGCGGTGCCGGCGCCGAGCTGCCGAGCACCCTCACCGGTGCCGCCGTGGCCCTGGCCGACAAGCTGGATACCCTGGTCGGCATCTTCGGCATCGGCATGCTTCCCACCGGCAGCAAGGATCCCTACGCCCTGCGTCGTGCAGCCCTCGGCGTGCTGCGCATCCTGATCGAGAAACAGCTGGACCTGGACCTGGCCGAGGCCATCGCCTTCGCCATCGCCCAACTCGCGCCGAAGCTGGAACTGGTGTCGCTGGCCGACCTGATCGAAGACGAGAGCAAAGCGGTCGCCGCCGACCCGGCAGCGGAACTCAAGGCCCAGGTAATGGACTTCGTGTTCGACCGCCTGCGCGCCCGTTACGAGGATGAAGGCGTCGAAGTAGCCGTGTACCAGGCCGTGCGCGCGGTCAGTCCGACCTCGCCGCTGGACTTCGACCAGCGCGTACAGGCCGTGCAGGCCTTCCGTGCGCTGCCGCAAGCCGCCGCCCTGGCCGCCGCCAACAAGCGCGTGTCCAACCTGCTGAGCAAGGCCGAGGGCCAGGTCGCCGCCAGCGTCGAAGCCCATCACTTCGACAACCCCAGCGAGTTCGCCCTCAACGCTGCCATCCAGCAGGCCGAGCATGCGGTGCAGCCGCTGGCCGCAGCGCGCCAGTACAACCTGGCGCTGAGCCAGCTGGCGAATCTGCGCGAGCCGGTGGACGCCTTCTTCGAGGCCGTACTGGTCAACGCCGAAGACCCGATCGTGCGGGCCAACCGCTACGCGCTGCTGGCCAAGCTGCGCGGCCTGTTCCTCGGCGTGGCCGATATCTCGGTACTGGGCTAAGCGCGCCACGTAGGATGGGTTGAGCGCAGCGATACCCATCACCCTGTATACGATGGGTTACGCCGCCTTGCGGCTAACCCATCCTACGGAGCTTCAAGTCGCATCTATGAAACTGCTGATTCTCGACCGCGACGGCGTAATCAATTACGACTCCGACGCCTATATCAAGAGCCTCGACGAATGGATACCGCTGCCCGGCGCCATCGAGGCCATTGCGCGCCTGTCGCAAGCCGGCTGGACAGTGGCCGTGGCCACCAACCAGTCGGGCCTGGCCCGCGGCTATTACGACCTGGCCACCCTGGACGCCATGCACGCGCGTCTGCGCCAGCTGGTGGCGGAGCAGGGCGGTGAACTGGGCCTGATCGTGCATTGCCCCCATGGCCCGGATGACGGCTGCGCCTGCCGCAAGCCAAAGCCAGGTATGCTCCAGCAGATTGCCGCGCATTATGGCGTACCCCTCAAGGGCATTTGGTTCGTCGGTGACAGCAGCGGTGACCTGAGCGCCGCCCAGGCCGTCGACTGTCAGCCGGTTCTGGTTAAGACCGGCAAGGGTGAACGGACCCTGGCCAAGACATTGCCAGGCGGCGCCCTGGTATTCGATGATCTGGCGGCGGTTGCCGATCAGCTTCTCCACTTATAAAGCAGGCCCTGCCTGCGACGGTAAATGCTCCCATGTCGACTGTGCAGACCCTCAGAACCTTCCTCTTCTACCTGCTACTGTCTGCCAGCGCCTTCTTCTGGTGCATCCTCAGCGTCTTCGTCGCGCCCTTCCTGCCGTTTCGCGCGCGCTACCGCTTCGTTATCCAGAACTGGTGCCGCTGCGCGGTCTGGCTGGCCAAAGTGGTGGTGGGCATCGATTATCAAATCAAGGGCCTGGAACATATCCCGCAGCAGCCCTGCGTGATCCTGGCCAAGCACCAGAGCACCTGGGAAACCTTCTTTATCTCGGCGTTCTTCGAACCCCTGAGCCAGGTGGTCAAGCGCGAGCTGCTCTATGTGCCGTTCTTCGGCTGGGCCATGGCCATGCTCAAGCCCATCGCCATCGACCGCAGCAACCCCAAGGCGGCGCTCAAGCAACTGGCCAAGCAGGGCCACGAACGCCTGGGGCAGGGCGCCTGGGTGCTGGTATTCCCGGAAGGCACGCGCATTCCCACCGGGCAGATCGGCAAGTTCAGCCGGGGCGGCGCGTCCCTGGCGGTCAACGCCAATCTGCCGGTGCTGCCCATCGCCCATAACGCCGGCGAATTCTGGCCGAAGCTCGGCTGGCGCAAGACGCCTGGCACCATCCAGGTGGTCATAGGCCCGCTGCTGCATGCCAACGGCAGCGGCCCACGGGCCATCGCCGAGCTCAATGACCGCGCCTTCGAGTGGGTCAGCCAGGCGCAGCGGGATATGGGCGCCCTCAGCCCGGAAAGCCAGCCCTGCGATCTCGGCGAAACCGCCTAGGGACTGTTAGCCTTTTATTCACGGCTCGCCGCAACAACAGCGGCCCCTGACGCCCCCTGTGGATAACCCTGTGCGTCAAATACCGGCAGAGTGCCATTAGAATTTTCAAGGGAATGATTAGTAAGACTTTTCCTTGAGTTTTCTCACCCTGCCCAGGGGTGCATAAGTTTTCCAAATAAGTGCGCCTCGGTTCCATAACGGGGCACGATGCAGCGCCACTTCAGCCACGCCAGAGGGGTTTCCATGGCCAATGCCCGCGCGCTCCAGCATGGCGATTGAATCCGGCCTGGCCCGCCGAACGGGCTGGACCCTGTGCGGCGCCCTGGCACTGATGCTGCTCTACAGCCTGTGGCTGGCCAACGAATGCCTGAGCAGCAGCAGCCAGGCATTCGAAACCAACTCGCGCATCCTGCACCGCCTGTTAAGCCAGAGAGCCGAACAGCATGAGGCGATCTTTGCCGCCTTGCTGGCAGCCGAATCCAGCATGGCCCAGTCGAATACCAAGGTGCTCGAAAGCTTTTCCGCCTCCTTGCGCCATGCCTATCCGCAAGTCGCAGAGATCGAGCTCTACCGGCCAACGGCACAAGGCAACTGGCGGCGGGTAAATGCCCAGGGTGCGTCGCTGGCCGACAGCAACCCAGCATTGCTGGCCACCGCCAGCAGCAGCGGAGCCCTGACTCTGGGCGCTGCTGACGGCAGGTATTTTCGCCTGCTGCGCAAAAGCCCGAGTGGCAGCGTGCATAGCCTGCGCATCGACAGCCAAGGCCTACTGCAGAGCGCTGAGCAACCGCCGCCCAGCATGCAGCTGCAACTGGGCAGCGATACCGGCCTGCTGCTCTGGCAGCTACCCGCCAAGCGCCTGATCTGGCCCTGGTTGCAGCCTTTGGAGTTTCGCAAGGCACTCAGCAGCCGTTCGCAGCCCTTGCTCCTCAGCACACGCCAGCCACCGCTGTCGGAGTCCTTGCCGTGGGCCCGCTGGCTTAGCGGCCTGGCGCTGATCGGCCTGGCCAGCGCGCTGCTGCTGTGGGCTTTCGAGCAATACCTGGGCTCGCGCCTGGCCCAGCGCCGTCTGCTGTTTGCCCAGGCGTCGCGGATCAGCAGCATGGGTGAATTGGCTGCCGGCATCGCCCATGAGGTCAATCAGCCCCTGACCGCCATCCTCGCCACCAGCCAGGCCCTGGGCCATCTGCTCGACGACGACCCAATCGACCTGCCCGGCGCGCGCCAGGCCGCGAGCAACCTTGCCCGTCACGCCAAGCGAGCCGGGGCGATAGTGCAGCGCTTGCGCCAGTTCGTTTCGCCCCAGGCCGGCCAAGCCACTGCCGTGGATCTCAAAACGGTGGTCGAGGAGGCGTTGGTGTTGTTGCAGGACTCGCTGAAACAGCAGCAGATCAAGGTCAGCGCCACATTGCCAGGCGGCCTGCCGGCCGTGCTCGGCGATAGCGTGGGCTTGCAGCAGGTACTGGTCAATCTGCTCCTGAATGCCATCGAGGCCATGGCCGCAGAGAGCCAGCGTCACCTGCAGATCAGCCTGCAACGCTGTGCTCAGGGCCTGCAACTGGACATCAGCGACTCCGGCAGCGGCTTGAGCGATGAAGCCGCGCAGCGCCTGTTCGAACCCTTCTACAGCACCAAGGCAGCAGGCCTGGGGTTGGGCCTGAGCATCTGCGCGAGCATAGTGGAGCAATCGTCCGGACAACTGAGTGCGCGCAACGGGCCGGCCGGTGGCTGCGTCGTCAGCCTGGTTCTCCCCCTGGCGGCATAAGGAGCCCGCGATGTACCAGCAATCCCCCGTGGTTTATCTGCTCGATGACGACCCCGATGTGCGCGAGAGCCTGTCCTTGCTGCTGCGTTCGATCGGCCTGAGCACCCAGGAGTACGCCACGCCGCAAGAGTTTCGCGCAGGCTGGGAGCCGGCGCTGATCGGCTGCTTGATTCTGGATATCCGCATGCCCGGCGAATCCGGCCTGCAGTTACTGGAAACCCTGATGGCGCAACACCCGGAACTGCCCGTCATCATGCTCACCGGGCACGGCGACCTGAACGCCTGCCGCCGCGCCTTCCGCAGCGGGGCCGTGGAGTTTCTCACCAAGCCGGTCGATGAAGTGGCCCTGATCGAAGCCGTGCAAGCGGCCATACGCAGCCATATCGCCAGGCGCGAAAAAAGCAAACTGTCGCAGCAGGCCCAGGCCCATCTGGCGCGCCTGAGCACGCGCGAACGCGAAGTGCTGGCGCGCATCGCCGACGGCCTGTCCAACAAGCAGATCGCCAAGCTGCTGCAATTGTCGCCACGCACGGTGGAAACGCACCGGGCCAACCTGTTCGACAAACTCGAAGTGAACTCGCTGGCGCAACTGGTCAGGCTCTACTGGCTGGGCATTGATCCGCCCTGAACGCTGGCTAGGTAATTCTACTGAGCCGCCTCCGCAGCCGCTTCCATGGTCTGCATGGCTAAACGCCGTGCAGAATCCGCGTCGACACTGGGTCATACATCCAACAGGAGGCAGCATGAAATTCTTCCAGCCATTGGCCATTTGCGCCCTCGCCGCACTCAGCACCCAGGCTCAGGCCAAGGTAGTGAACGAGCGCAACATAGGTCAGCAACTTGCCGGCGAGATAGTCCAGGCGGCCGTGAGCAACTGCTCGGCCCAGGGCTACAACGTCACCGCCACAGTGGTCGACCGTGCCGGCAATGTGCAAGCCGTACTGCGCGCCGACAACGCCGGCCCGCACACCATCGATGCCAGCCGCCGCAAAGCCTACACCTCGGCCTCGACCAAGGCGCCGACCTCCAAGGTGCTGGAGAACGTGCAGAACAATAGCGCCGCGCAGAACCTGCCGATGATCGATGACTTCCTGATCCTGGCTGGCGGCCTGCCGATCAAGGCGGGCGAAGAAGTGGTGGGTGGCCTGGGCATAGGCGGAGCACCGGGCGGCCATCTGGATGAGCAGTGTGGCATTAGCGCGCTGGACAGCATCAAGGCCAAGCTCAACTAAATTGAGGGCCAAGCCGCCAACAACAGGCAAATAAAAACCCCGCTAGGTTGCTGCCTAGCGGGATTTTATTTATGCAGCGCTCAATAACTTTGTACGAGAGGGCAAATAACTTTGCCCACCTACAACAGCCTTAGAAGTCCAGGTTGGACACCGCCAGGGCGTTGGTCTCGATAAAGTCGCGGCG
>DASUOY010000021.1:0-2455 GCA_036276395.1 Pseudomonas sp. | reverse complement strand
GTGCCGCGCGACACCGCGTCGAACACCTCAAGCGGCGGTACCAGCTCGCCGCCGGCATACACCTTGATGGTCAGACGGCCGTTGCTCATGCTGCCAACCCGCTCGGCCAAACGCTCGGCCGCGGTGCCCAGGCCGGGGTAGGTCTTCGGCCAGGCGGTGACCCTCTTCCACTGGCAGCTTGCGGCGGCAGGTGTTGCTGCTGCCTGCGGCGCGGCAGGTTCTTCCTTGCAACCGCTCAGGCCGAGGGCGGCGAGCAGGGCGCTGGCGAGCAGCAGAGGGCGGCGGATCATGGAGGCTCCTTATTGTTTGAATGGACGGTCGATCACAGCGCCTGCAGCTTGGCATAGCTGAGCATCAGCCACTTGCTGCCTTCGCTCTCGAAATTCACCTGCACCCGCGCCTGGGCGCCGGAGCCTTCGAAGTTGAGGATGGTGCCTTCGCCGAACAGCGAATGCTGCACGCGCTGGCCGAGGTTGAAGCCGGTGTCCGGCACGGCGCTGCCGGCGAACAGGCTGTCGCCGCTCATGCTGTTGCTGCCCATATTGCGGCTGACCGCGCCGAACGGCCGGCTGACGCTATTGGATAGGCGCACTTCCTGGATCAGTTGCGGCGGAATTTCGCGGACGAAGCGCGACACCTTGTTGTAGGTCTCGCTGCCGTACAGACGGCGGGTCTCGGCGTAGGTGATGACCAGCTTGCTCATGGCCCGGGTGATGCCCACGTAGGCCAGGCGGCGTTCCTCTTCCAGACGGCCGGGCTCTTCCAGGCTCATCTTGTGCGGGAACAGGCCTTCTTCCATGCCCACCAGAAACACCTGGGGGAACTCCAGGCCCTTGGCGCTGTGCAGGGTCATCAGCTGGATGCTGTCCTCGTTTTCCGCCGCCTGGGTGTCGCCGGCTTCCAGCGAGGCGTGGCTGAGGAAAGCCTGCAACGGGCTCAACTCCTCGTCTTCGTCGTTGTCGAAGGTGCGCGCGGCGCTGACCAGTTCTTCCAAGTTTTCGATGCGCGCCTGGGCTTTTTCGCCTTTCTCGGCCTTGTGGTAGGCGATCAGGCCGCTCTGCTCGATGACGGTCTGGGTCATCAGGTGCAGCGGCATATC
Source organism: Pseudomonas sp. (assembly GCA_036276395.1). Taxonomy (GTDB): domain Bacteria; phylum Pseudomonadota; class Gammaproteobacteria; order Pseudomonadales; family Pseudomonadaceae; genus Aquipseudomonas. The sequence goes on along the minus strand of DASUOY010000021.1, from coordinate 1,356 downwards.
CAGTACTTTGGCGGCGAGGTTTTCGATCAGCTCGATAAAGCCGGCCAGGGCGCCCGAGGCGCGGGCCGGCAGGGCCTTGGCGGCGACCATCAGATTGATCGCTCCCCACATCGACACGTCATGGGCGCGGGCGTATTCGCGGATGCTTTCGATGCTCTTCTCGCCGATGCCGCGGGCCGGCACGTTGATCACCCGCTCCAACGCTGCGTCGTTGCCGCGGCCGTCGAGCAGGCGCAGGTAGGCCATGGCGTTCTTGATTTCGGCGCGTTCGAAGAAGCGCTGGCCGCCGTAGATGCGATACGGAATCTTCTCGCGCAGCAGGGCCTCTTCGAGCACCCGCGACTGGGCGTTGGAGCGGTAGAGAATGGCGATTTCGCTGCGCTTGAGGCCGTCCTTGCGCAGGGCGTCCTCGATCGACTCGACCACGTAGCGGGCTTCGTCGTGTTCGTTGAACGCCGAGTACAGGCTGATCGGCTCGCCGTCGTCGTCCTCGGTCCAGAGTTCCTTGCCCAGGCGGCCCTGGTTATTGGCGATCAGCGCGTTGGCGGCCTTGAGGATGCCGGCGGTGGAGCGGTAGTTCTGCTCCAGGCGGATCACTTCGGCGCCGGCGAAGTCACTTTCAAACTGCTGGATATTCTCGATCCGGGCGCCGCGCCAGCCGTAGATCGACTGGTCGTCGTCGCCCACCACCATCAGGCTGTCGCCGCCGCGGGCCAACAGGCGCAGCCAGGCGTACTGCACGGCGTTGGTGTCCTGGAACTCGTCGACCAGAATATGCCGGAAGCGCCGCTGGTAATGCTCCAGCAGGCCGGGCTTGTCGCGCCACAGGTCCAGGGCGCGCAGCAGCAGCTCGGAGAAGTCGATCACCCCGGCGCGGGCGCAGGCCGCCTCGTAGGCTTCGTAGATCTTCAGCATGGTGGCCAGGAACAGGTCGCCGCCGGGCTGGCTGTGCTGCGGGCGCAGGCCTTCGTCCTTCTGCCCGTTGATAAACCACTGCGCCTGTTTAGGCGGCCAGCGTTGTTCATCCAGGCCCAGCTCGCGGATCACCCGCTTGATTAGGCGCTGCTGGTCGTCGGAATCGAGAATCTGGAAGTTTTCCGCCAGGCCGGCCTCCTGCCAGTGCGCGCGCAGCAGGCGATGAGCCAGGCCGTGGAAGGTGCCGACCCACATGCCGGCCGGGCTCTGCCCGAGCATCTGCTCGATGCGCGCGCGCATCTCGGCGGCGGCCTTGTTGGTAAAGGTCACCGACAGGATGGAATGCGCCGAGGCGCGTTCGATCTGGATCAACCAGGCGATGCGGTGCACCAGCACGCGGGTTTTGCCGGAGCCGGCACCAGCCAGCACCAGTTGTCGGCC
>DASUOY010000020.1:0-2953 GCA_036276395.1 Pseudomonas sp. | reverse complement strand
GGCACAATCCCGACGCGGTCTATGTGGTCTATGACGATGAAGGCGGCGGCTGGGCCGGGCGTTTTATCTGGCTGCTGGATGTAATAGGCCACGGCCGCTACCACTATCTGAATGGTGGCCTGCTGGCCTGGCTGGCGGAAGAGCGTGCCCTCAGCACCGCGCAGCCGGCCACCGCACAACAGTCGGTCAAACTCAGCCTGAGCCAGGCCCCCACGGCCAGCCGCGAATATCTGCAGAGCCGCCTCGGCGCCAAGGACCTGGCGATCTGGGACGCGCGCACGGCCGCCGAATACCGCGGCGAGAAAGTCCTGGCCCAGAAAGGCGGGCATATTCCCGGCGCCGTGAACTTCGACTGGACCGCCGGCATGGACCAGGCCCGCGCCCTGCGCATCCGCCAGGATATGCCGACCATCCTCAACGACCTCGGCATCACCGCGGACAAGGAAATCATCACCCACTGCCAGACCCATCACCGCTCAGGCTTCACCTACCTGGTGGCAAAAGCCCTGGGTTACCCGCGGGTGAAAGCCTACGCCGGCTCCTGGGGCGAATGGGGCAACCATCCGGATACGCCCGTCGAGCGCTGAAAGCTCGCCAGACCGCCTGCCAATTTTTAAGGACCCGCAATGAAAGATCGCCTGTTTATCCTCAGCCAGTACCTGCTACCCCACCACCTGCTGTCGCGCCTGATCGGCTGCGCCGCCGAGTGCCGTGCCGGCTGGTTCAAGAATCGCCTGATCGGCTGGTTCGCCAAGCAGTACCAGGTCAACATGAGCGAGGCCCAGATCGAAGACCTGACGGCTTTTGCCCACTTCAATGACTTCTTCACCCGCGCCCTGAAAGACGGCGCGCGCCCCCTGGACCCGACCCCCGGAGCGGTGCTCTGCCCTGCCGATGGCGCGGTCAGCCAGCTGGGCAAGATCGAGCACGGGCGCATCTTCCAGGCCAAGGGCCATAGCTTCAGCCTGGTCGAACTGCTCGGTGGCGATAGCGAGCGCGCCGCGCCCTTTATGGGCGGCGAGTTCGCCACCATCTACCTGTCGCCCAAGGATTACCACCGGGTGCATATGCCGCTGGCAGGCACGCTGAAAGAGATGGTCTATGTGCCGGGCCGTCTGTTCTCGGTCAACCAGACCACCGCGGAAAACGTCCCCGAACTCTTTGCCCGCAACGAGCGGGTGGTCTGCCTGTTTGATACCGAGCGCGGCCCGATGGCGGTGGTGCTGGTCGGCGCGATGATAGTCGCCTCGATCGAAACCGTCTGGGCAGGCCTGGTCACTCCGCCCAAGCGCACGCTGAAAAGCGTCCGCTATGACGAGGCAGCCCGCGCCCCCGTGGTGCTGGAAAAAGGCGCCGAACTGGGTCGCTTCAAACTGGGCTCCACCGCCATCGTGCTGTTCGGCGCCGAGCAGGTGCAGTGGGCGGCAGAACTGGCCGCCAACAGCAGCGTGCAGATGGGCCAGCGCCTGGCCGATACCAAGGCCAACTGACCGCGCAAGACAGCGAGAACCGGGCCGGCCCATGGCCGCCCCGGTGAACCCAGGCAGGGCCGCCGCAGTCCAACTCAATAGGCTGCACGCCACCCAAGGCGCCATTCGCCAGCCGCCAACCCCGCCCTGCGGATGGCTGCGGCGGGCGCCAGATGCTGCTAGAGTCGAAACATAATTCCAAGAACCACCCGCCTCACCCGCGCGCTGGAGTGTCCAAGCTCGATGGATAAACAGAATTCACACCTGATGCTCCGTGTCACCACGCCGGACAAGCACAGCCTGTCATTCTGCAATGCCAGCCCACGCGACCTGAAACACTGGCTAGGCAAACTGCCCAAGGCCAATATCGGCGAAACCGCCCGCCAGCTGTACCAGGCCCTGGTGGAACTCAACCAGCTGCTGACCCCCTCGGAAAACCGCCTGCAATTGCTCGAACTGTTGCGCCCAGAGGTGTACTTCGTCTGCCAGCAACTGGAGCGTCATTTCCTCAACCAGGCCATCGTCCTCGATGAACGCCCGCGCAAGGTGGCCAACCTGTGCCAGGCCCTGCAAAACCACCTGGCGATTGGCTACAAACTGATAGTCGCGCGCCTCACCGCGCAGAACAACCGCGAGCGCAACCAGCTACTGACCATCGCCCTGCAACGGGCCACCCACGGCCTGTGTGGGCCGCTGATCCGCACCAGCCAGCTCTATTGCCCAGTACCCGAGGGCCTATGGCTGGAACTGCATCAGCTGTACCAGATCGCCAGCGCGCGCGGCCTGCATAAAACCCAGATACGCGATCCGCTGGCTCGCCACACCCAGACCCTGAGCGTCGAGCAAAGCTACCTGGTCGCCTTGCTGCTGGGCTGCGCGCGCTGCAACCAGATGCGCCAGAACGCCATCGCCCGCCTGGCCGAGGTGCTGGAACCCTGGAGCGCCCTGGTCAGCCTGCAAGCCGGCGACGCGCCGTCCAGCCTGTTTGCCGTAGCGCCCCAGCAGGATGGCCCGCCGCGCTATACCTCGTTGTTCCAGACCAACGAACTGCCCAACACCCTCGGCATCGACCCCAGCAACCTGGTCGACGCGATCAAGGAGCACCTGCTGCTGCCTGCCGAGCAACAGGAGCGCTCGCGCCTGCGGGCAACCGAGGGCTTCAACCCGGACATGCTGCAACACCTGGCAGCGGCCTGGGGCGATATCGCCGAGCGCACCTTCCAGCGCAGCCAGGCCAGCGGCCATCTGAACCTATGCATCGGCATGAGCGCACTGCACTTCTTCCTCGCCGGGCAACGGCCGTTCCATGAGGTGCTGCAACTGCCGAAGGCAGGCAACACGCCGGCATTCCAGAGCGACCCGGTAGGCCAAACCAAAACCGGCGCCCCCGATGTCTGGGCCAATGCCTTCGACGCACAGAAAGTCCGCGAGTGGGATCACCGCCAACCCATGGAGGAGATCCAGTACAGCAAGCCGAACCAGCA
>DASUOY010000019.1:0-5293 GCA_036276395.1 Pseudomonas sp. | reverse complement strand
CTGCCGCGCGCGGGCGTGGCTGCCCTTGGGCTGGTCTTCCTCGTTGGACTTGTACAGCCAGTGGGCGGCGATACCGTTGTTGGCCAGCTCTTCCATCTCGCGGGTGCGGATCTGGATCTCGATCGGTACGCCATGCATGCCGAACAGCGTGGTGTGCAGCGACTGGTAGCCGTTGGCCTTGGGAATCGCGATGTAGTCCTTGAAACGCCCGGGCAAGGGTTTATACAAATTGTGCACGGCGCCGAGCACGCGGTAGCAGGTGTCGACCTTGTCGACGATGATGCGGAAGGCGTAGACGTCCATGATCTCGTTGAACGCCCGGCGCTTGCCACGCATCTTCTGGTAGATGCCGTAGAGGTGTTTCTCGCGGCCTACCACTTCGCCTTCCATGCCCTCGCGGGCCAGGCAGTGGCTGATCGATTCCTCGATCTTGTTGACGATTTCCTTGCGGTTGCCCCGGGCGCGCCTGACTGCCGCGCGAATGCGCTCGGAGCGCATCGGGTGCATGGCCTTGAAGCCCAAGTCCTCGAACTCCACGCGCATGCTGTGCATGCCCAGGCGGTTGGCGATGGGTGCGTAGATTTCCAGGGTTTCCTTGGCGATGCGCCGGCGTTTCTCGCCGGACAGCACTTCCAGGGTGCGCATGTTGTGCAGGCGGTCGGCCAGCTTGACCAGGATCACGCGGATATCGCGGGCCATGGCCATGGCCATTTTCTGGAAGTTCTCGGCCTGGGCCTCGGCCTTGGTCTCGAAGTTCATCTGGGTCAGTTTGCTGACCCCATCGACCAACTCCGCCACCGACTCGCCGAACTGGGCGTTGAGTGCTTCCTTGGCGATGCCGGTGTCTTCGATCACATCATGCAGCATCGCGGCCATCAGGCTCTGATGGTCCATGTGCATGTCGGCCAGGATGCACGCCACCGCCAGGGGATGGGTGACGTAGGCTTCGCCGCTGCGGCGGCGCTGGCCGTCGTGGGCTTGTTCGGCGTAGAAATAGGCGCGGCGTACCAGGTTGACCTGGTCGCCGTCGAGGTAGGCCGAAAGTCTGTCGGCGAGGGCGTCTATGCTCGGCATGGGCGTTCCCCTTGCCGATTCAGATGACCCTGCGCCGCATGACGTCGACCCGGCATAGGCTTACAGAGGCTCGTTGGCCTCTTCCTCGAATGCAGCGAACAGCGGTTCTTCTTCGACGATGTCGTCTTGGGCGATCACGTCATAGTTGACCAGGCCGGCAGCGATTTCACGCAGGGCCACTACGGTCGGCTTGTCGTTTTCCCAGGCCACTTTCGGCTCTTTGCCGCCGGTAGCCAGCTGGCGCGAACGCTTGGTGGCGAGCATGACCAGCTCAAAGCGGTTATCGACGTTGTCCAGGCAATCTTCAACGGTAACGCGGGCCATGGTATTCCTCGTTGCGACAAAATTAAGAGCGAAAAAACTGTGCCCAAATGGGCGAGCGGACTGAATAGTCTAAAAAATCACCAGCATTAAGGGAAGCATTGATTTGCCGGGCAGCGGCAAGTCAGACCAGCAGCTCGCTGAGCAGGCCGGCGTGGCGCTGCTGTTGCGGGCCTTGCAGCAGTTGGTTGGCGCGGAAAATGGCCTTCAGGTCGCTCAAGGCGTGGGCGAAGTCGTCGTTGATCACCAGGTAGTCGTACTCGACGTAGTGGCTCATCTCGCTGACCGCTTCGCGCATGCGCCGCTCGATGATCTCGCCGCTGTCCTGGCCGCGATTGGTCAGGCGGTGACGCAGGGCTTCCTGGGTCGGCGGCAGGATAAAGATCGACTTCGACTGTGGCATCAGCCGGCGTACCTGCTGGGCGCCTTGCCAGTCGATTTCCAGAATCAGGTCGAAGCCTTCGCTGAGGGTCTGTTTGACCCACTCCTGCGAGGTGCCGTAGAGGTTGCCGAACACTTCGGCATGCTCGAGGAACTCGGTCTTGTCGAGCATGGCGTGGAAGCGCTCGCGGCTGACGAAGTGGTAGTTGACCCCATCCTCTTCGCCCGGACGCATGGCGCGGGTGGTATGCGAGACGGAAACGCGGATCTGCGCTTCGCTGTCGATCAGCGCCTTGACCAGGCTGGTCTTGCCCGCGCCGGAGGGGGCGGAAACGATATAGAGGGTGCCGGTGGTGGTGGTCATTGCTTAATCCTGAAGCGCGTTGGGCGAAGAGTAGCAGTCGCGGTTTGGCTTATTCGATGTTTTGTACTTGTTCGCGCATCTGCTCGATCAAGACTTTGAGGTTGACCGCAGCCTGGGTGCTGCGGGTGTCGAAGGCTTTGGAGCCGAGGGTATTGGCTTCGCGATTGAGTTCCTGCATCAGGAAGTCCAGGCGGCGCCCGGCTTGGCCACCGGCTTTGAGCACGCGGCGCACTTCACTGACATGGGTGCTGAGGCGATCCAGCTCTTCGGCCACATCGCTTTTCTGAGCAAGCAGGACAAGCTCCTGCTCCAGGCGCTGCGGGTCTAGTTCGGCCTGCATCTCGGTGCAGCGGTCGAGGATCTTCTGGCGCTGGCCGGCGAGCATCTGCGGCACCAGTTCGCGCAGGGCGACCACCTGTTCGAGGATGCTGTCGAGGCGTTCGTTAAGCAGCTTGGCCAGTTCCGCGCCTTCGCGTTCGCGACCGTTTTTCAGCTCGTTCAGGGCTTGGGTGAACAGGTTCAGGGCGCTCTGATTCAGGGCTTGCGGATCGGCCGCAGCGGCCACCAGCACGCCGGGCCAGCCGAGCACTTCCAGAGGGTTGAGGGCAGCGGGTTGCTTGATCAGGCCGGCCACGCTTTCGGCGGCGGCGATCAGTTGCGCGGCGCGCTCCAGGTCGACTTGCAGGGCCTTGCCGGCATTGTCGTCGCTAAAGCGCAGGGTGCATTCCACTTTGCCGCGCGACAGGCCATTGCGCAGGGCTTCGCGTACCGCGCCTTCGAGGTCGCGGAAGGCCTCCGGCAGGCGCAGGTGCGGCTCCAGATAGCGATGGTTGACCGAGCGCAGTTCCCAGCTCAGGGTGCCGTTGGCGCCGGCCTGTTCGGCGCGGGCGAAGGCCGTCATGCTGTGGATCATGGGGGGAACCTCGCGGAAAGTCGGAATTCAAGGCGCAGGATTGTAGCGCAGTGCGTCGGTCGCCCCCAATTCGGCGTAGCGTGGCGGGCTTGTGGCCCTATAATGCCGGGCAGATTTCTATCAGAGCAGGTATTCCTAGATGAAACGTCCCAGTGGCCGCGCCGCCGATCAGTTGCGCTCGATCCGCCTCACCCGCAACTACACCAAGCATGCCGAAGGCTCGGTACTGGTGGAGTTTGGCGATACCAAGGTGATCTGCACCGTCAGCGTCGAGTCCGGGGTGCCGCGTTTCCTCAAGGGCCAGGGGCAGGGTTGGCTGACCGCCGAATACGGCATGCTGCCGCGCGCCACCGGCGAGCGTAACCAGCGTGAAGCCAGCCGTGGCAAGCAGGGCGGCCGCACCCTGGAAATCCAGCGCCTGATTGGCCGTTCACTGCGCGCCGCGCTGGATATGTCTAAGCTGGGTGAAATCACCCTGTATGTCGATTGCGACGTGATCCAGGCCGACGGTGGTACCCGTACCGCGTCGATCACCGGTGCCATGGTGGCTCTGGTCGATGCGCTGAAAGTGGTCAAGAAACGTGGCGGCCTGAAGGGCGGCGACCCGCTCAAGCAGATGATCGCTGCGGTCTCGGTGGGCATGTATCAGGGCGAACCGGTACTGGATCTGGATTACCTGGAAGATTCGGCGGCGGAGACCGACCTCAATGTGGTGATGACCAGCACCGGCGGCTTTATCGAAGTGCAGGGCACCGCCGAAGGCGCGCCGTTCCAGCCTGCCGAGTTGAATGCCATGCTGGCCCTGGCGCAGCAAGGCATGAATGAGTTGTTTGAATTGCAGCAAGCAGCTTTGGCGGATTGATTACCCCTAACGCAAGGAGAAGCACCATGAGCGACGAGACCCCAGTGCCGCAGCCAACGCCGAGCCAGGAGGCCCGGCAGTGGGCCATGTTCTGCCACTTCGCGGCCTTTCTCGGGCTGGTGATTCCCTTCGGTAATCTGCTTGGGCCGCTGATCGTCTGGCAGATCAAGAAGGATCTCGATCCCTTCGTCGATGCCCAGGGCAAGGAAGCCTTGAACTTCCAGATCAGCGTGGCCCTGGCGATGCTGCTGTGCTTCTTGCTGATGGTGGTGGTAATCGGCTTCCCGCTGCTGGTGCTGGTGGGGATCGCGGCCCTGATCCTGACGGTAATTGCCGGGATCAAGGCCAACGAAGGCCAGGCCTATCGCTATCCCTTTGCCTGGCGCCTGGTCAAGTAACCGGGTAGCGAGCAGAAAAAACCGACCCAAGGGTCGGTTTTTTTCTGTCCGGCGCTTGCCTCAGATGCTCAGCGTCCAGTCGTAATCGACTATCAGCGGCGCGTGCTGGGAGAAGCGCGGCTGGCGTGGCAGGCGGGCGCTGCGAATGCTGCGGCGCATGCCCGGGGTCAGCAGTTGGTAGTCGAAGCGATAGCCCAGGTTGAGCAGTTCGGCCTGCTCGCTATCCGGCCACCAGCTGAACTGGTCGCCTTCGCGGCTGACTTCGCGCAGCGCATCGACATAGCCCATGGTGCCTATCACTTCATCCAGCCAGGCACGTTCCGGGGCGAGGAAACCCGGCGATTGCTGGCAATCGCGCCAGTTCTTCACGTCGAGCTTCTGGTGCGCCACGTAGAGCGAGCCGCAATAGATGTACTCGCGGCGCTTGCGGCGCTGCTTGTCCAAATAATGGGTGAAGTCGTCCATAAACTTGAACTTCTGGTTCAAGCTTTCATCGCCGCTCTGCCCGGTTGGCAGCAGCAGGGTGGCAATACTTACCTTGTCGAAATCGGCCTGCAGGTAGCGCCCATAGCGGTCGGCCATTTCAAAGCCGAGGCCGCTGATTACCGCCTTGGGTTGCAACCGCGAATACAGCGCCACGCCACCTTGGCTCGGCACTTCAGCATCGCAGGCATAGAGGAAATAGCCGTCCAGTTGGAGGGCTTGGTCGTCCAGTTCAAAGGCGGAGGCGCGGGTGTCCTGCAGGCAGATGACGTCGGCATTCTGTGCTTGCAGCCAACTGAGCAAACCGCGCTCGACTGCAGCATGAATACCATTCACGTTCACACTGATGATCCGCATAAATGGCCCCTAAAAACACGTGCGTGTATGATACCCGAGCTCGTCTCCAATAAGCTAAATTCCTAGCTAAATCCGTGCCGTCCGGGACTTTCCATGCAAGCGTACCAGCGCGATTTCATTCGTTTTGCCATCGAGCGCGG
>DASUOY010000018.1:0-5826 GCA_036276395.1 Pseudomonas sp. | reverse complement strand
GCGCCCTCGGCCTCATAGGCCACGGCGGCGGCACCGCGGGCGATGGCGTCGCTGATATGCACGCGACCGTCCTGCTGGGTGCCGGGCACGGCGAGAAACAGATCGCCCGGGCGCACCTTGCGGCTGTCCAGGGTCAATTCGCGAATCAGTACCGAACTGGCTGCTTCCGGCAGCAACTGATTTAGCGGCATAGGCATCAGATCCGCCCTCCTTTGACTGTTTCGGCGCCGATTGTTTCGGTTGTAGCGGTTTCGACTGCCGCGGTTGCTGGCACCGGCAGGTTGTCCGGCGCGACGTTCATCAGGCGCAGGGCGCCAGCCATGACCTTGCCGAACACCGGCGCGGACACCAGGCCGCCGTAGTAACCGCCTTCGCTGGGTTCGTCGATCATGATCACCGCGGCAATGCGCGGGTTGTCGATCGGCGCCACGCCGGCGAAGAAGGAGCGGTAGGCCTTGTCGACATAGCCCTTGCTGCCCGTGGCCGCCTTACGCGCCGTGCCGCTCTTGCCGCCGACGTGGTAGCCCGGCACCTTGGCCCGCGCACCGCCGCCGCCCGGCTCCTCGACCACCGACTGCAGCATGCCGAGCACGGTCTTGGCGATCTGCTGGTCGATCACCTGGGTGGACACCGGCTGGCGATCCAGGCGCACCATCGACAGCTGGACGTTCTTGCCTTCGTTGGCCAGCACCGAATAGGCATGGGCCAGCTGCACCGCGGTCACCGAGAGGCCATAGCCGTAGGCCAGGGTGGCGGTTTCCGCCTGTTTCCAGACGCGGTAGTTGGGCAGATTGCCGACGCGCTCGCCAGGGAAGCTGAGGCCAGTGTCCTGGCCCAGACCGACTTGCTGCATAACGGCGTAAATCGGCTCTGCGCCGATATCGAAGGCCACCTTGCTGATGCCGACGTTGCTCGACTTCATCAGAATCTGGGTCAGGTTGAGCACCCCGCCGCGCGACACGTCGCGAATGGTGTAGCGCCCGATGCGCAAGGTGCCCGGATAGGTGTCCACGGTCATTTCCGGGGTCCAGCGACCAGTGCCCAATGCCGCCGCGATGGAGAATGGCTTGACCGTGGAGCCCGGCTCAAACACATCGATCATCGCCCGGTTACGCATGGCCGCCGGCTGCAGGCTGCGGCGATTGTTCGGGTTGTAGGTGGGCTGGTTGACCATGGCCAGCACTTCGCCCGTCTGCACGTCGAGCAGTACCAGGCTGCCGGCCTTGGCGCCGAATTCGGTGACGGCATTGCGCAGTTCGCGGTGGGCCAGGTATTGCAGGCGCAGGTCAATCGACAACGCCAAGGTCTTGCCGGCCTTGGCGTTCTGCGCAACCTGGACATCCTTGATCAGCCGCCCGCGGCGATCCTTGAGCACCTGGCGCTTGCCCGGCACCCCGGCCAGCCATTCCTCGAAGGCCAGCTCCATGCCTTCGCGACCGCGGTCGTCGATATCGGTAAAGCCCACCACGTGGGCAGCCACCTCACCGGCTGGATAGAAGCGACGGAACTCCTCGATGCCATATACGCCCGGCACTTTCAGGTCGAGGATGCGCTGCCCCTGCTCCGGGGTCAGGCCGCGCACCAGGTACATAAATTCGCGTTCACGCGCCGCGGCCAGGCGCTCGGAGAAAGTCTTGGCGTCCTGACCGAGGGCAGTGGCCAGCTCGTGCCACTTGGTTTTGCTGCCCTGCAGCTCCTTGCCATTGGCCCACAGGGTCATCACCGGCGTACTGACGGCCAGCGGCTCGCCATTGCGGTCGGTGATCAGCCCGCGGTGCGCGGGAATCGGAATGTGGCGCACGCTGCGGGCGTCGCCATGGGCCTGCAGAAAGCTCTGATCGAACACCTGCAGATCGACGATACGCCAGGCGATGGCGCCGACCATCAAGGCCAGGGCCAGCAGCACCAGGCGCAAGCGCCAGGGATAGAGCGCGCCTTCCAGGCCGATCATGGCGCCACCATCTGGACTTCGCCAGCATCGGGGATACGCATGCTCAGGCGCTCGCTCGCCAGGGTTTCGATGCGGTTATGCGCCGTCCAGGTGCTTTGCTCAAGAATCAGCCGGCCCCACTCGGCCTGCGCCTTATCACGCACGCTCAGTTCGGCGTACAACTCATTGAGCAGCTGACGATTCCAGTGGGCGCTGTAGGACACCGCCACGGCCGACACCAGTACGCCGACAAACAGCATCAGCATCAGCAGACTGCCGGCCGGCAAAGGTTTGGCGAAAATCGTGCTCATCGCACTTTCTCCGCTACGCGCATCACCGCGCTGCGCGAACGCGGGTTGGCCGCCAGTTCCGCCTCACCGGCGAACTGCGGCTTGCCGATCAGTTTCAGGCGCGGCTCGAAGGCCTTGGGGATGATCGGCAGATCACGCGGTAGTTTGTCCGCCTCGCCCTTGGCGTGGCGTTTCATAAACTGTTTGACGATGCGGTCTTCCAGGGAGTGGAAGCTGATCACCACCAGGCGACCACCAACTTCCAGGCTTTCCAGGGCCGCATCCAGGCCGCGTTCGAGATCGCCCAACTCGTTGTTGACGTGAATACGCAGCCCCTGAAAGGCGCGAGTCGCCGGATTCTTGCCCTTTTCCCAGGCCGGATTGGCCTCGGTCAGCACGGCAGCCAGATCGGCGGTACGGGTGAACGGCTGCAGGGCACGGCGCTCGACTACGGCGCGAGCCATGCGCTTGGCGAAGCGCTCCTCGCCGTATTCCTTGAATACCCGGGCAATTTCGTCGGCGCTGGCGCTGGCGATAAAGTCTGCGGCACTACTCCCCGCATCCGGGTTCATGCGCATATCCAGCGGGCCGTCATTAAGGAAGCTGAAGCCGCGCGCGGCGTCATCCAATTGAGGAGAGGACACACCCAGGTCCAGCAGGATGCCGCTGACCTTGCCAGCCAGCCCGCGCTGCGCGCACTCCTGGCCAAGCTCGGCAAAACTGCGCTGTACAACGACAAAGCGGCCGTCTTCGGCCGCTAGCGCATTTCCCGTCGCAATTGCCAGGGGATCCTTGTCGAACCCTAGCAAGCGACCGTCTGGCCCAAGCGTTTCCAGGATCAGCCGGCTATGCCCACCGCGACCGAAGGTGCCATCCAGGTAGCAGCCATTCGCGCGCACAGCCAGCCCTTCGACAGCCTCGTCGAGCAGCACTGTTATATGGCGAAAGCTGTAGGTCTCGGTCACAGGATCAAATCCCGCAGATCGTCGGACAGAGCGCCGGGTTGCTTGATGGCGGCCAGATCGGCATCGGCCACGGCATTCCAGGCATCTTCATCCCACAGTTGAAATTTATTGAGTTGACCGACCAGCATCGCGCGTTTGTCCAGCTTGGCGTACTCGCGCAGACGCGGCGGCACCAGGAAGCGGCCACTGGCATCCAGCTCGAGATCGACCGCATTACCGATCAGCAGACGCTGCAGGCGGCGGTTCTCCTCACGAAAGGAGGCCAATTCACGCAATTTGTTTTCGATCAGTTCCCACTCGGGCAGCGGATAGACACAAAGGCAGGGATCAATGGCATCGATAGTGACGATGAGCTGGCCGGCACAACGCGAGACGAGCTCATCCCGATACCGACTTGGCATCGCGAGGCGCCCTTTGGCGTCGAGACTGATGGCGTTAGCTCCGCGAAACACGACAGCGTTTCCCCTTTTATTTAGCTATCCATGCCTAAAAAACCCACTTTGTGCCACTTCTTACCACTCGCGCACACTATAGGAATGCACGCCCCCCACAGTCAAGGCGCGCCAACAGGGAAAAACCCTTACAGATCGGCAATTTAGAGAACTTAGGCGGGGTATGAAGGGAGTATTTAGATGAACATTTGCAGGTAAAAATCAGCCATAACAGCGAGCTGAAATTCGAAGTTAAAGTAATTTATTAAGAGTAAGATTTTTTCGGTATTAGAAAGGCGGGGAGTGAAGGTGAAGCGGATTGTGAAAAGAAGGTGGAGAGTCGATCTGTAAGCCGGGTTCTGTCGAGGACAGTCATTCCTCTACGGCGTACATCACTGCACGCCTTTAGCAACCTACCCGGTTCCAGCGCGGGCCACGCCAATGGAACCCTATTTGGTCTTGCTCCGAGTGGGGTTTACCTAGCCACGGACTGTTGCCAGCCGTGCGGTGCGCTCTTACCGCACCTTTTCACCCTTACCGGCGCCGAAGCGCTTAGGCGGTTATTTTCTGTGGCACTTTCCGTAGGCTCACGCCCCCCAGGCATTACCTGGCACTCCGCCCTATGGAGCCCGGACTTTCCTCCCCCTTCTTGCGAAGGCAGCGACTGTCCGATCGACTCTCCGCCGGCAAGGTTAACGGCCCACGCCCAATAGAACAAGCGCAAGCGTCTTTACTGTCGCTCCAGGGCCGCCTGGTACAGCAGGTTCTTGCGCACCCCGGTAATCTCTGCCGCCAGCGCCGCCGCGCGCTTGAGCGGCATTTCTGCCAACAACAGATCCAGCACACGCAAGGCTTCGGCACTGACCGCCTCCTCGCCCTCAGGCGCCTGCCAGCCGGCCACCAGCACCACACACTCGCCGCGCTGCTGATTGGCATCGGCCGCCACCCAGGCAGCCAATTCGACCAGCGGTAGTCCCTTGAGCGTCTCGAAGGTCTTGGTCAACTCACGAGCCAGCAAGGCCGGGCGATCATCACCGAACACCGCCTGCATATCCTGCAGGCATTCGAGAATGCGGTGCGGCGCCTCATAGAAGATCAACGTGCGCGGCTCTTCCTTTACCTGCTCCAGACGTGCACGCCGCCCCGCGCCCTTGGCCGGCAGAAAGCCCTCGAAGATAAAACGGTCGGACGGCAGCCCGGCAGCCGACAAGGCCGCGATCAAGGCACAGGCTCCCGGCACAGGCACCACCGCCACCCCCGCAGCACGGGCCTGGCGCACCAGGTGATAGCCCGGATCGGAGATCAGCGGCGTTCCCGCATCGGAAATCAACGCCACATCCTCTCCCGCCTGCAGCCGCGCGAGAAAGCGCCCACCCTGGTCGCGCTCATTGTGCTCATGGCAGGCCGCCAACGGCGTGCCTATGCCGAAATGCTGCATCAAGCGCGCCGAGTGACGAGTGTCTTCGGCGGCAATCAAGGCGACGCTGCGCAGGATATTCAACGCCCGCGCACTGATGTCATCGAGATTGCCGATAGGCGTGGCCACCACATAAAGCGTGCCGCAGATGGGATTCGGAGCCGCAATAGTGGTCACAAGACAAACCTCAAAACTTCGCAAAGCGCGCATTGTAGCCCGTTTACCACCAGCAAGATCGCGCCACCGCCTGGGCTTGGGTACAATTCGCCATTCATTTGATCAAGTATCAGGAACGCCCTACATGCCCACCCGCCTGATCGCCTGCCTGCGCCCGCTTTCCGCCATCTGCTTCGCCGGCCTGCTCGCCGCCTGCGCCAGCGCCCCCTCGTCAAACCTTGGCGAACTGCCACGCACCCCACAAGCCAGCATCGAACAACTGCTGCAGCAAGCGGGTGACAGCCAGTCCGAGCAGGCCTCGCTGCTGCGCCTGTCGGCGGCCGATCTGGCCTATCAGCAGAAGGATCTCGCCCGCGCCAGCAGCATCCTCCAGCAGGTGCAACTGGAAGGCCTGAAGCCAGCCCAGCAGATCTACGCCAGCACGCTGCGCGCCGAGCTGGAAATGGCCCGCAACAAGCCCAAGGCAGCCCTGGGCGCGATCAGCCACCCCAGCCTGGAGCGCCTTGGCGAGCTACCCGTGGAGCAGCAGATCCGCAGCCAGTTGGTGCGCGCCAACGCCCTGCAAGCCACCGGACAGACTCTGGCCGCCGCCCGCGAACGCGCCTATATCGCCCCA
>DASUOY010000017.1:0-9829 GCA_036276395.1 Pseudomonas sp. | reverse complement strand
TACGGCCTGCCCGGCCCTGGCGGCGGCGATCTGCCGGGCCAGGTCCGGCCGCGCCACCAGGCCGCGACCGAGCATGATGTCCTCGACGCCGCTGACCTCACGGCAGCGCCGCCAGTCATCCAGGGTCCAGACTTCGCCATTGGCGAATACCGGCACCCTGACCGCTTCCTGCACCCGCGCCACCCACTCCCAATGTGCCGGCGGCTTGTAGCCTTCGACCTTGGTCCGCGCATGCACCACGATCTGCGATGCACCGCCATCAGCCAGGGCCTGGGCGCACTCCAAAGCGTAATCCTTATGGTCGAAACCCAGGCGCATCTTCGCCGTCACCGGAATGGCTGCCGGCACCGCGCGGCGCACCTCGCGGACAATGGCGTGGAGCAGCTCCGGCTCCTTGAGCAGCACCGCGCCGCCCCGGGACTTGTTCACCGTCTTGGCCGGGCAGCCGAAGTTGAGGTCGATTACCGGCGCCCCCAGGGTGCAGGCAAAGGCGGCGTTATCCGCCAGGCAGGCCGGGTCGGAGCCGAGAAACTGCACGCGCAGCGGCGTGCCGGCAGCCGTTTGCGCCCCGCTGAACAACTCGGGGGCAAGCTTTTCATAGGTGGAGGTCGGCAGGACCCGCTCGGTAACGCGGATAAACTCGGTAACGCACCAGTCGATGCCGCCAACCCGGGTCAGCACATCACGGAGGATTTCATCGACCAAGCCTTCCATGGGCGCCAAGGCAATTTGCACGGCAGAACTCTCGAAAACGCGGCGCGCGATTGTAGCGGCTGGGCGACAGATCTTACAGGGCGATCCGACCTGCGCTAGAGCTCCAGCGGAAATGCCGGCTGCAAGGCCTTGCCATAACCTTCAACAAACTCCGCCGGCATACGCTTGGGCTTGCCGCTGGACAGTTCGATGCAGACAAAGGTGGTCTTGGCGCGCAATAAGGTCACGCCGTCCTGCGGGCGAATCAGCTGAAAGCAGCGATCCATCTTCAAGCGCTGGTCGGACTCGACTATCCAGGTGGCCATTTGCAGCTCTTGATCCTCATAGGCGCTGGCCAGATAGTCGATCTCATGGCGCAGCACCGCCATGGCGCGATCGAGGCGGCGGTACTCGGCCAGATCCAGGCCCAGGTACTGCGAATGACGCCAGGCGCAGCGTTCCAGCCAGCTGACATACACCGCATTGTTGGCATGGCCGAGGCCATCGATATCATCGGCCGCCACCTGAATATCGATGATGAATGGATTAGCGCGATCCCAGATCATGAGTGTCACTCCCTGCTGTCCGCAAAGGGTTGCAGCGAACGCTAATCCAAGGCCTGCGTCAATAGCGCCCGAGCCAACCCTTGCAGCGCCAGGCGCTAGCCCAAGCCAAGGCGGCCGGGCGCAGCAGAGCGGCGCTAGGAGGCCAACGCACTCGACGGTGTATATCGCGCCACGGCAAGCAACTGCAGCACCGCCTCATGCAAGCGCGGATCGGCCAACACCCGCTGATGCCCACCACTCTCCAGCTGCAGCAGGCGACTGTCGAACCAGGCCTGATGGATCAGCTCGGCCTCGCTGCAAGGCACCATGGGGTCATCGGCGGCATGCACGACCAGACCGGGGAAATCCAACTGGTAATGGGCCACATCCAGCTTGCCGGCGGGCATCCCGGCCTTTTCCTCGATCAGCCGAACAAAATGCGCGCCAGCCTGGGCCGGCAAGCCCATATAGCGGGTAAACCGCCGCAACACCCCGAGAATCCGGCTCGGCGCGGCAATGCTGACCACGGCGTCGGCACGCAAGCCCAGCTGGGTCGCCAGCAGCACACTGGCGCCGCCCATGGAATGACCGATCACCGCCTTGAGCGGCGGCAACTCGTTGGCCGCCTCGAGCAGCGCATGGGCGAACTGCACCACGGTGGCCTCCTGCCCCGGTGAACGGCCGTGTGCCGGCCCATCCAGCGCCACCACGCCGTAACCCGCTTTGACCAGGGCCTTGATCAGCCCGGCGAACTGCGTCGGCCGGCCTTCCCAGCCGTGCATCAACAGCACGGTCGGGCCGCTGCCCCAGCGCAGCGCCGAGAGCCCGAAACGCAGGGTAATGCGCTCGGCCTGGGCCAGCAGCGGCAGTTCCCAATCGCGGGGTTGCTGCCCGCGCGGGGTAATAAACTCACGATGCAGCTTGCTGGCCAGCGCATAAGGCGCCAGCAACCCTACAGACGCGTTGAAACCACGAATCCAGCTGATGCTGTTCATTGCCATTCTCCTCACAGGATTGCCGACTTGGCGGCACGCAAGACGCGGTCAGACAACTCACAGGGACCCAGCGCCCGCGCCAGCGCCAGCCCCCCGACCATCAAAGCGATATCCGCCAGCACCTGGGTCGCCTCCTCGGGACTGGCCGCCAACTGCGCCGTCATCAATTCCAGGTGCTCTGCCAGCGCCTGGCGAAACGTCTCAGGCAGGCGGGTCAACTCACCCAGCGAACTGGGCAAGGGACAACCCTGATCACTGGCATCGCGGTGCTTGCGCGACAGATAGAAGGCCGCTACCAGCGCCCGCCGCTGATCGGCCGGCAGGCTCTGATCCATATCTTCGATCAGCTCGCGACGTCGCCCCAGCATCTGCTGGAAGACCTCCAGCATCAGCGCGTCCTTGCTCTCGAAGTGCGCATAGAAACCGCCCACGGTCAGGCCCGCGGCGCCCATCACTTCGCCGACGCTGGGTTCAGCCGGACCGCGCTGCAGCAGCGCGGAACTGGCCGCCGCCAGGATGCGTTCACGGGTTTGCGCCTTCTTGTCGTTCATGCTCGCCTCCAAAATATTACGATTGAAATATTATGCTCGTAATAATTTTTCGCAAGCACTAAATGCAACCGCTGATCGGACCACAGGAAAAAGTTTTCAGGAGGAAAATTGCCTAGAGCAATTTTTAACGTCGCGTAGCGACGGCACGCAGAGTGGTCGCCAGGGATGGCAGGCCATAAAACAAAAGGGCCATTCCATAAAGAATGACCCTTTAAAATCCCGCAGAGCGGGCAAAAATGGCGTCCCCTAGGGGACTCGAACCCCTGTTACCGCCGTGAAAGGGCGGTGTCCTAGGCCACTAGACGAAGGGGACGAAACCTTCGAAGAACAAGGCCCATACTGGCAGGCCTGTCGTGGAATTGGTGGAGCTAACCGGGATCGAACCGTTGACCTCTTGCATGCCATGCAAGCGCTCTCCCAGCTGAGCTATAGCCCCGAAACCTTACGGTCGGCTGCAGCGCCTAGGCACTGCGGCTGGAAATAATGGCGTCCCCTAGGGGACTCGAACCCCTGTTACCGCCGTGAAAGGGCGGTGTCCTAGGCCACTAGACGAAGGGGACGCAAGACCCTTTTCGCGAGTCAACCGAAGTCAACTCTGGCACCCCCGAAGGAGTTGAGATTGGTGGAGCTAAACGGGATCGAACCGTTGACCTCTTGCATGCCATGCAAGCGCTCTCCCAGCTGAGCTATAGCCCCATCTCAAGGACGGGGCGCATGTTAAGAGCGCCCCGCATGAGTGTCAACAACATTTTTCTTAACCACCCAAGGTTTTTACCACCAGAACAACCACTTAGGGGTTATTGCCGTTTATCACCACCGCCCCCTTTCTGCAGGAGCCAGCTTGATCTCAGCCAATGGCTGCCAGCAGCTTCTCCCACTCCTTGTTTTCCTTCTTCGACACGCCGCCGAGCAACTCGATGGCCTGGCGCAGACGGAAACGGGTCAGGTCCGGCCCGAGGATTTCCATGGCATCGAGCACCGACACCGAGCTGGCCTGGCCGGTAACAGCGGCGAACATCAGCGGCATGGCATCACGCAACTTCAGCTCCAGGTGCTCAACCACGGCCTGGATACAGCCGGTAATCTTGTCTTTCTCCCACTGCCGCAGGCTTTCCAGCTTCCACAGGATCAGTTGCATCACCTGACGCACCTGCTCCGCCGAAAGCTTCTTGCTCTCGAACAGCTTGGCGTCCAGATTCAGCCCGCCGGCGAAGAAGAAGCCGGCCAGGGGCGCGATCTGGCTAAAGGTCTCGACCCGGCCCTGCACATGGGGGGCAATCTGCATCAAGTAGTTGGAGTTGAACGCCCACTTCTGCGCGGCCGCGGCGAAGTCCTCGACGCTCAGCTCGCGCATCCACTGGCCGTTGAGCCAGGACAGCTTCTCCAGATCGAAGATCGGCCCACCCAGGGACACCCGGTTGATATCGAAGTGCTCGACCATTTCATCCAGGCTGAACTTCTCGCGCTCGTCCGGCATCGACCAGCCCATACGCCCGAGGTAGTTGAGCATGGCCTGGGGCAGGAAGCCCATGCGCTCGTAGAAGGTGATCGAGGTCGGGTTCTTGCGTTTGGACAGCTTGCTCTTGTCCGGGTTGCGCAGCAGCGGCATATAGCACAGCTGCGGCTTGTCCCAGCCGAAGTATTCGTACAGCAGGATCAGCTTGGGTGCCGAGGGCAGCCATTCTTCGCCGCGCAGCACGTGGGTAATGCCCATCAGGTGGTCGTCGACCACGTTGGCCAGGAAGTAGGTCGGCAGGCCATCGGTCTTCATCAGCACCTGCATGTCCATGCGATCCCAGGGGATCTCCACCTCGCCACGCAGCATATCCGGCACCACGCACACGCCCTCGGTCGGCACCTTCATGCGCACCACGTTGGGCTCACCGGCGGCCAGGCGCTGTTGCACCTCGGCGGCTGGCAGATGCATGCAGTGGCCGTCATAGCGCGGCGTCTGCTTGGCTTCCATCTGTTCGGCGCGCAGCTTGTCCAGGCGCTCGGCGCTGCAGAAACAGTGGAAGGCATGGCCCTTGTCCACCAGCTCGGCGCTGTACTTCTGGTAAATCGGGCCGCGCTCGCTCTGCCGATAGGGGCCATGGGGGCCGCCGACGTCCGGGCCTTCGCTCCACTCGATGCCCAACCAACGCAGGGCGTCATAGATCTGCTGCTCCGACTCACGGGTCGAGCGCACCTGATCGGTATCCTCGATACGCAGGATAAATTCGCCACCGTGCTGACGCGCGAAGCACAGGTTGAACAGGGCGATATAGGCGGTGCCTACGTGCGGATCGCCGGTAGGCGACGGCGCGATACGGGTACGGACGGTGGTCATGGCGGCTCTCAGACAAGCGAAGCGGATTAAATCGAGGCGGCGATATTAACAGCCCATGCCCTCCGCCCTCCAGCGCCGCCCGCCGCGCACCGGGCCGCTACACCTGCAGCAAGCGCTCGCGCAGCTTGTGGATCTCGTCGCGCAGTTGCGCCGCGGCCTCGAACTCCAGATCCCGCGCCAGGGCGTACATCTTCTCCTCCAGCTGGCGGATGCGCTTGCTGATCTCGCTCGGCGAGCGCAGCTCGTTCTCGTAACGGGCACTCTCCTCGGCCGCCTTGGCCATGCCCTTGCGCTTGTTGCTGCGCGAGCCGGGCACGGTGGCGCCTTCGAGGATGTCCTGCACATCCTTGAACACGCCCTTGGGGATAATGCCATTGGCCTCGTTGAAGGCGATCTGCTTGTTGCGTCGCCGCTCGGTTTCGCCGATGGCGCGCTCCATGGAGCCGGTCATGCGGTCGGCATACAGAATCGCCCGACCGTTGAGGTTGCGCGCGGCGCGGCCGATGGTCTGGATCAGCGAACGCTCGCTGCGCAAAAAGCCCTCCTTGTCCGCATCGAGAATCGCCACCAGCGACACTTCCGGCATATCCAGGCCTTCGCGCAACAGGTTGATCCCCACCAGCACATCGAAGGCGCCGATGCGCAGGTCGCGAATAATCTCGACCCGTTCCACCGTATCGATATCCGAGTGCAGGTAACGCACCTTGACGCCGTGATCGCCCAGATAGTCGGTGAGGTCCTCGGCCATGCGCTTGGTCAGGGTGGTGACCAGCACGCGCTCCTCGATGGCCACGCGCTTGTGGATTTCCGACAGCAGGTCGTCGACCTGGGTCAGCGCCGGGCGCACCTCGATCTGCGGGTCGACCAGGCCGGTGGGGCGCACCACCTGCTCTATCACCCGCCCGGCATGCTCGGCTTCGTAGTTGCCCGGCGTGGCCGAGACGAAGATGGTCTGCGGACTGGCCGCTTCCCACTCCTCGAAGCGCATCGGCCGGTTATCCAGTGCCGAAGGCAGGCGGAAGCCATATTCCACCAGGGTTTCCTTGCGCGAACGGTCGCCCTTGTACATGGCGCCGACCTGCGGCACCGAAACGTGGGACTCGTCGATCACCAGCAGAGCCTGATCCGGCAGGTAGTCATAAAGCGTCGGTGGCGGCTCGCCCGGACCGCGCCCGGAGAGGTAACGCGAGTAGTTTTCGATGCCGTTGCAGTAGCCCAGTTCGAGAATCATCTCCAGATCGAAACGGGTGCGCTGCTCCAGGCGCTGCGCCTCCACCAGTTTGTTGTTGCTACGCAGGTAGTCCAGGCGCTCGGCCAGCTCGACCTTGATCTTGTCGATGGCCTCCAGCAGCACCTCACGTGGGGTGACGTAGTGGCTCTTGGGGTAGAAGGTGAAGCGCGGCAACTTGCGGATCACCTCACCGGTGAGCGGGTCGAAGGCCGAAAGGCTTTCCACTTCGTCATCGAACAGCTCGATGCGAATGGCTTCCAGGTCGGATTCGGCCGGGAAGATATCGATCACATCGCCGCGCACGCGGAAGGTGGCGCGGGCAAAATCCATGTCGTTGCGCGTGTACTGCAGGTCGGCCAAACGGCGCAGCAGCGCACGCTGGTCCAGTTTGTCGCCACGGTCGACGTGCAACACCATCTTCAGGTAGCTCTCGGGGCTACCCAGGCCGTAGATGCACGACACGGTGGTGACGATGATCGCATCGGGCCTTTCAAGCAGCGCCTTGGTCGCCGACAGGCGCATCTGTTCGATATGGTCGTTGATCGAGGCATCCTTCTCGATAAAGGTATCGGACGAAGGAACGTAGGCCTCGGGCTGGTAGTAGTCGTAGTAGGAGACGAAATACTCCACCGCGTTGTGCGGGAAGAACGCCTTGAACTCGCCGTACAGCTGCGCGGCCAGGGTCTTGTTCGGCGCCAGCACCAGGGTCGGGCGCTGGATCTGGGCGATCACGTTGGCGATGGAAAAGGTCTTGCCCGAACCGGTCACGCCGAGCAGGGTCTGGTGCGACAGACCCGCCTCGAGGCCTTCGACCATCTGCCGAATCGCCTCGGGCTGATCGCCGGCGGGCTGGAAACGGGTGACCAGTTGGAACTCGGACATGACTGACCTCGACAAGCGGCTGTGACGCGATCTGAAAGCGTACGTCAAAACCGGTGAAAAGCGTGTGCCTGCTGTCGCGGCACAGGTTATGGCTCGGTATACTACCGGCCCACTTACGCAACCCCTAGCCCCAGTCGTAGCAGGGTGTTGCCTGACCCTCATCTCTCCCCTTCAAGAGCTGCCGCCTCCATGAGTCTGTTCTCTGCCGTCGAAATGGCACCGCGCGATCCCATCCTGGGCCTCAATGAAGCATTCAACGCCGATACCCGCACCAGCAAGGTCAACCTGGGCGTTGGCGTCTACTTTACCGAGGAAGGCCGCATTCCCCTGCTGCGCGCCGTAGCCGAGGCCGAGAAGGCCCGCATCGAAGCCCACGCACCGCGCGGCTACCTGCCGATCGAAGGCATCGCCGCCTACGACAACGCCGTACAGAAGCTGCTGTTCGGCGAGGGTTCCGCCCTGCTGGCCGAAGGCCGTGTGGTCACCACCCAGGCTGTCGGCGGTACCGGTGCACTGAAAACCGGCGCCGACTTCCTCAAGCGCCTGCTGCCGAACGCCGTGGTCGCCATCAGCGACCCGAGCTGGGAAAACCACCGCGCACTGTTCGAGTCCGCCGGTTTCCCGGTACAGAACTACCGCTACTACGATGCCGCGACCCACGGGGTGAACCGCGCCGGCCTGCTGGAAGACCTGAAAAACCTGCCGGCCCGCTCCGTGGTCGTGCTGCATGCCTGCTGCCACAACCCGACCGGCGTCGACCTGTCGCTGGATGACTGGAAAGCCGTGCTGGAAGTGCTGCGCGAGCGCGAGCACGTGCCCTTCCTCGATATCGCCTACCAGGGCTTTGGTGAAGGCATCGAGCAGGACGCCTTCGCCGTGCGCCTGTTCGCCGAGTCCGGCCTGCCGTTCTTCGTCTCCAGCTCCTTCTCCAAGTCCTTCTCGCTGTATGGCGAGCGCGTCGGCGCGCTGTCCATCGTTACCGCCAGCAAGGAAGAAGCCGGCCGCGTGCTGTCGCAAGCCAAGCGCGTGATCCGCACCAACTACTCCAACCCGCCGACCCACGGCGCCACGGTTGTCGCCTCGGTGCTGAACAGCCCCGAACTGCGCGCCATGTGGGAAGCCGAACTAGGCGAAATGCGCGAACGCATCCGCGGCATGCGCATGGCCATGGTCGAGCAACTGGCCGCACTCAACTGCAAGCGTGACTTCGGCTTTGTGGCCCAGCAGCGCGGCATGTTCTCCTACTCCGGCCTCACCGCCGAGCAGGTCGAGCGGCTGAAGAACGAGTTCGCCATCTACGCCGTCAGCACCGGGCGCATCTGCGTTGCCGCGCTCAATCAGCGCAACCTGCCGGCCGTCACCCAGGCCATCGCCCAGGTGCTCTAAAACTGCATTAGAGGGAAGTCGGCGAAGGCTTGACTTCCCCTTGCTAATCAGTAGGATACGCGCCGTTGTTCCGCGATAGCTCAGTCGGTAGAGCAAATGACTGTTAATCATTGGGTCCCAGGTTCGAGTCCTGGTCGCGGAGCCAAATTAAAAAGCCTCGGTTAACCCCGAGGCTTTTTTGTTTCCGCAGCGCAAATCAATCCGCAAAAACTATCGGCTACATTGATTCGAATAGTTTTATCAATAACATCCGTGAAACTAGGCTGCACCTCAGCAGAGAACAATTCCTATTCGAGGTGCGCCATGCTCAAGACCCTGACCTTTACCCTGATGCATTTCTGCATCGCCTTCGGCGTCACCTACGCGCTGACCGGCAGCGTCGCGGCCAGCGGCCTAGTGGCGGCCATCGAACCGCTGTGCAACTCGGTCGGTTTCTACTTCCACGAGAAAATCTGGCAAAGGCTGGAAAAGCAGCCCACACAACGGGGGCAGCTCCCCAGTCACGCCTGGCTGCATCATCAGGCTTGAGTGCGGCCCGCCCGAGCAAGCGCACAAGCGGCCAAGCCGCCGCCGATGCAATCGGCTAACATGCGCGCCCCAGCCATCAAACGCGCCTGACCATGCCGACCACCGCACGCTTCTCACCCGCCCTGTATGCCCTCGCCTGCCTGTTTGCCCTAGTGGCGTTGTGCGGCCTCTGGTATGGCCTCGGTCAGCCGGTTGTGCTGGCCGATGCCGCGACGCCGACGCACAAGCTGCAGTGCGCCTCCTACACACCCTTCGACAAGGATCAGTCGCCCTTCGACCAGCCGCTACAACTGCGCCCCGAACGCATGGAAGCCGATCTGGCCTTGCTCGCCGAACGTTTCGAGTGCCTGCGCACCTATTCGGTAACCGGCCTGGAAGAGCTACCGAATATCGCCCGCAAGCATGGGTTGAAGCTGATAGTCGGCGCCTGGGTCAGCCGCAACCCCGCTGACACAGCGGTTGAGATTGCCGGCCTGATCAAGATCGCCAACGCCCACCCGGATATCATCCAGTCCGTCATAGTCGGTAACGAGGCACTGCTGCGCAAAGAGGTGACGGCACAGCAGCTGGTGGCGCTGATCGAGCAGGTCAAGGCGCAGATCGAGCAGCCGGTGACCTACGCCGATGTCTGGGAGTTCTGGCTCAAGCACCCGGAAGTCGCGCCAGCCGTGGACTTTATTACCATCCAC
>DASUOY010000016.1:0-3663 GCA_036276395.1 Pseudomonas sp. | reverse complement strand
GACGGCCAGGCTCTGCGGGGCCAGGTTGCTGGTTTGCAGCGCCTGTTGCACTTCGCTAAGCAACTCGGGGCTGGCGCGTTCGACCCATACGGCCACCTGTTGCGGGTGGATCAGCAGCTCATCTGCGTTAGCCGCGCGGCTATGTGGGCTGATATGAATCACCCGCGCGGCGCTGTTATCCATCGGCAGCCTGGCCTGGGCCAGCCAGGGCGCGTTGCCCTCGATACGCACGGCCTGGCCGCCGAGCAGGTCGCTGACAAAGCCTTTGCCTTGCTCAAGATCGGCCAGCACATAGCCGGCCGGCGGCTCCAGCAGGCAGGTGCCGAAACGCAGTTCGCCGCTGGTGGTGATCGCCGCGCTGACCTCTAGGTGCGCGGCAAGCTCCCGCGCCATCCGGTTGACCCCTCCGAGGCCGCCGAGCAGTGGCACCACGGCGCTGCCGTCTTCGGCCACGGCTAGCACCGGCGGCTCGCTGTCCTTCTCGCCGAGCACGGCGGCCAGACTGCGAATCACTATGCCGGCGGCGCACAGCACGATCAGCGGCGTACCGGTGCGATACAGCGCGCGCAGGTTGTCGCCGAAGTCTTCATATGTCCGCTCGACGTCCGCCACACGGCCGCGCAGGCCGTGAATCTCGGCCTGGGGATACAGCGCCTGGATACGCCGCGCGCAGGGCAGGGCGGAGGGGCCGAGGATGATAATGGCGGGGGCGGCGGTCATAAGCTGTTCCATAGTTGGCGGGGGCGCAGTTGGTGGATCAACCGCGCCATTTCTCGCCGGGAATGACGATCATCGAGAAGTACGGCGAGGACATCGGTTCCACTTCATCCAGCGGCACGATGCGCTGGTTGCCCATGGTCGCGCGTTCGACGTAGTGGGCGCGCTGGTCGATGCCCAGCTCCTGCAGCACGCGGCGGACCTTCTCGAAATTGCGCCCGAGCTTCATCACCACCGCGGCTTCGGCGTCGCGCAGGCGTTGCTTGAGTTCGTCCTCGGGCAGCACACCGGAGAGCACGCTCAGGCTCTGGTTGCGGTACACCAGCGGGGTGCCGAGCACCGAGGCGCAGCCGAGCATGGAGCACACGCCGGGTACCACTTCCACTTGGTACTGCGCGGCCAGGCGGTCGTGCAGGTACATATAGGAGCCGTAGAAGAACGGGTCGCCTTCACAGATCACCGCCACGTCGCGGCCGGCGTCGAGCTGGGCGGCGATCTGCACCGCGCAGGTGTCGTAGAAATCGCTGATCACATCTTCATAGGAAAGCGGCGCGGCGAGCTTTTCCGTGGTCACCGGGTACACCAGCGGCAGGCGCTGCTGAGTGTCGGTCAGGTGCTGTTCGATAATGCCGAAGGCGTTGCCGCCCTGGCCCTGGTTGGCTTTGGCCTTGGCCACAAAGTAGCCGACCACGGGCGCCGATTGCAGCAGGCGCAGGGCCTTGAGGGTGATCAGCTCCGGGTCGCCGGGGCCGACGCCGATGCCGAGCAGGCGGCCTTTTTGCACACTCATCATTCCACCTCCGTGGCCAGGGCGTTGACCGCCGCCACCGCCATGGCGCTGCCGCCACGGCGGCCGCGCACTATCACATAGGGCACGCCACGGCTGTCGGCGGCCAGGGCGTCCTTGGATTCCGCCGCGCCGATAAAGCCCACCGGCATGCCGATAATCAGCGCCGGTTTCGGCGCGCCGGCGTCGAGCATTTCCAGCAGGTAGAACAGCGCGGTGGGCGCATTGCCGATTACCACTACGCTGCCTTCCAGGTGCTCGCGCCAATGTTCCAATGCGACTGCCGAACGGGTATTGCCCAGTGCGCGGGCCTGCTCAATCACGCCGTCGTTGTGCAGGGTGCAGATCACCGGGTTATTGGCGGCCAGGCGCGGGCGGGTGATGCCCTCGGCGACCATCCGCGCATCGCAGAGAATCGCCGCGCCCTTGGCCAGCGCACTGCGGCCAGCGGCGCCGGCACCGGGGGAGAAGCGCAGGTCCTGCACCACATCGACCATGCCGCAGGCATGGATAACCCGCACGGCGAGCTTTTCCAGATCGGCCGGAATGCTGCTGAGGTCGGCCTCGGCGCGGATGGTGGCGAAGGATTGGCGGTAGATTTCCTGGCCGTCGCGGATGTACTCAAGCATCGCTGTTTCCTGTTGCGCAGTGGGCGGCGAACCAGTCGCCGGCCTCGTCGATAGTTATGGCGCTGGCCAGCAGTTGGCCGAAACCGGCCGCCTCGGGCGTGCGTTGATAAAGCTGGTAATGCCCGGCGCTGCTGGCCAGCAGGGTAAAAGGCGCGGTATGTGCGGCGGCGCAGGAGCGCGGGCAGGCGCTTAGATGCACCTGCGGCCGTGCGCGGCTGGCGCGCAGGCGCTCGGCCAGGCGCAGGGCGTCGGCCTTGCTGTCACTCAGGCCTTTGCCGCAGGCGGCTGAGCCGGTGCAGGCGATCAGATTGCTTAAGGGTTCCTGCGCATCGGTAAGCAGGCCCAGCTCACTCAGTGCTTGCAGAGCCTTGCTTGCCGATTGCTCGGGGATATTGGGTAGCAGCAGCCCCTGCCAGGGCGTTAGGCGCAGGCTGGCATCGCCGTAGTGCTCAGCCAGCTCGGCCAGGGCTTTGAGTTGTGCGGCGTCGATTCGGCCCAGGCGCGAGGCGGCGGCGACCATGCACAGGCCAGCTTGCTGCTGTGGATAAATACCGATGGGCGCGCGTTGGCTGACCGGTGCGCGTTGCCAATCGGTCGGTGGAGCTTGCACGGCAAAGGGCAGGCGCCTTTGCAGCTGTTGCAGCAGCTGGCTGGCTGGAATCGCGCTTAGCAGTTGGCGCATCCGGCTATGTTCGCTGCCGGCCAGTTCGAGAAACAGCCTTAGCAGTTGTTCGATCAGCTGCACGGCTTGCTCAGCGTCGACCACGCCCAGCGGCTGGTCACTCGGGCAACCCGCCAGGCCAAAGGCTAGTCGGGCCGGCGTGCCGGGCAGGGCGCTTAGCCAGATATCGTGGGGGTGTTCGAGCATCGCCAGGGCTTCGCCGCCGTCCAGCTGCAGGGCGAACTTGGCCGACAGCCCATGCAGTGCCGGGGTGTTTTGCAACAGCTCGAGCAGCGCGGCGGCCAGCGGGCTGGTGTCGAGCAGGGCATGCGGGTCGAGGCCCGCGGCGGGGCTAAGCAGCAGGTTGCGTATATCGTCGGCGGCCGGGTTGCTTGGGCCAAGGTCGGCGGCCAGCAGGCGCTCGATCAACTCGGCCTGTTGGCCGGGTAGTACGCCACGAATCTGCAGATTGCTGCGGTTGGTCAACTCCAGCACGCCGCTGGCGCAGCGTTCTGCTGCTTCGGCGATGGCCCGTGCCTGTTGGCTGCTAAGCACGCCGCCGGCCAGCTTGATTCGGCAGATGCCACCGTCCAGCGCCTGAACGATACGCAGCAGGCCGGGGCACGCGCTTGGGCGTGGGGCGGGCAGATCGATGGAGGTTGGACGGTCGCGCAAGCGGTTCACCAGCTACTACGACGCGGCGACCGAACCAGCAGAGCTCACCCAAGGGGGAACTCAATGGCATCGGTACACCCCGCCCGATGTTGGCACTCGCGACTAGCGTCGTCGGCAGGTCTCCTGGCTGACAGGTCGTTATCGGCCGCGGCCTTCCCGGTTTCCCAGTGGCGCAGTTGCGGCAGACTCGCTGT
>DASUOY010000015.1:0-4577 GCA_036276395.1 Pseudomonas sp. | reverse complement strand
CCGGCAGTTCGCGTACTTCCACGGCTGCATGCCGGAGCGCCTCGGCGCGCGGCGCGATCAGCGCGATACGCCCATCGCGGATGCCCAGGCCGTGTTCGTGCAGCACCACACCGGCGGGTTCCACCGGCACCAGCCAGGTGGGCAGCAGCAGGAGGTCGAGGGGGGCTTCGGACATGCTTGGAGTTCCGGCGGTCAGTAAAGTGGCGAGTTTATAGGGGAACGCCCTAGGCTTGAAACTGCCAAGGCGTGCGGCGGCTTGTGCGTATAATGGCCGGCTTTTTCCGGTGGAGGTGCGAAATGCGCGAGCAATTGCTGGCGGCAGAGAAGGTTCAGGCCATTGCCTGGCGCGATGGCGTTCTGCATCTGCTGGATCAGCGCGTGCTGCCCTTCGAGGAAGTCTGGCGCAGTTATCACGCCGCGGCAGATGTAGCCGAGGCGATTCGCAGCATGGTGGTGCGCGGGGCGCCGGCTATCGGCATTGCCGCGGCCTATGCCGTGGTGTTGGCCGTGCGTGAGCGTTTGGCCGCGGGCGGCGACTGGCGTGCGGCGCTGGAGGAGGACTTGGCTCTGCTGGCTGCTGCGCGGCCGACCGCGGTCAATCTGTTCTGGGCACTTAATCGCATGCGCGAGCGCCTGGAGCGAGTCAAGGGTGATGACGCCTTGGCGGTGCTGGAGGCCGAGGCGGTGGGTATCCACCAGAGTGATCGTGAGGCCAATCTGACCATGGCCGAGCTGGGTATGGCCCTGATCCGCAAGCACCAGGGCAATCAGCAGAACCTGTTGACCCACTGCAATGCCGGGGCCTTGGCCACTGGCGGCTTCGGTACGGCCCTGGGGGTGATCCGCGCGGCCTACCTGGAAGGGCTGGTGGAGCAGGTGTATGCCGACGAAACCCGGCCCTGGTTGCAGGGCTCGCGCCTGACCGCCTGGGAACTGGCGGCCGACGGTATCCCGGTCACGGTCAATGCCGATTCGGCGGCTGCGCACCTGATGAAGACCCGCGGCATCACCTGGGTCATAGTCGGGGCCGATCGGATTGCCGCCAATGGCGATGTGGCCAACAAGATCGGCACCTACCAGCTGGCGGTCAATGCCATGCACCATGGCGTGCGTTTTATGGTGGTGGCCCCCAGTTCGACCATCGACATGGCCATGGAGCACGGTGACGACATTCCCCTGGAGGAGCGCGACGCCGCCGAGTTGCTGGAGTGGAGCGGCAAGCATCTGGGGGCGGGGGTGGCCGCGAGCAACCCGGTATTCGATGTGACGCCAGCGGACCTGATCGACTTTATCGTTACCGAGAAGGGCGTGGTCGATCGGCCGGATGCCGAGAAAATGGCGCAATTGATGTGCCGCAAGCGCTTGCATTGAATTATCCCGTGCGTGCTGCATCTGTCGGTCGCCTGCCGCCGGGGATAGGTGCGTCGCGGTGATTGTGGTAAGCTCCGGCGGTTTTCAGGGGTGCCCGTTGCGGGCCTCTCAACTGCGCAGATACATGGCATAACTTATTGATTTGTCGTGATTCGCTGCAGGCCCTAAGGCCGCAGCGACAGGCTTCGCCCCGTTCAGGACGAATGGCGCGGAGTTTCACCAGAAAAAGGAACCAGGCTACTCATGGGCGAACTGGCCAAAGAAATCCTCCCGGTCAATATTGAAGACGAACTCAAGCAGTCCTACCTCGACTACGCGATGAGCGTAATCGTCGGGCGAGCGCTGCCGGATGCACGCGATGGCTTGAAGCCCGTGCACCGTCGCGTGCTGTTTGCCATGAGCGAGTTGGGTAACGACTGGAACAAGGCTTACAAGAAGTCCGCCCGTGTGGTCGGTGACGTGATCGGTAAATATCACCCCCACGGTGATACTGCGGTCTACGACACCATTGTGCGTATGGCCCAGCCATTCTCCCTGCGTTACCTGCTGGTCGACGGCCAGGGCAACTTCGGTTCGGTGGACGGTGATAACGCCGCCGCCATGCGTTACACCGAAGTGCGCATGACCAAGCTGGCCCATGAGCTGCTGGCCGACCTGCACAAGGAAACCGTGGACTGGGTGCCGAACTACGACGGCACCGAGATGATCCCGGCGGTCATGCCCACCAAGATCCCCAACCTGCTGGTCAACGGTTCCAGCGGTATCGCCGTGGGCATGGCGACCAATATTCCGCCGCACAACCTGACGGAAGTGATCAACGGCTGCCTGGCCCTGATCGAGAATCCCGAGCTGAGCATCGATGAACTGATGCAGTTCATCCCCGGTCCGGACTTCCCCACGGCGGCGATCATCAATGGTCGCGCTGGCATTATCGAGGCCTATCGCACCGGCCGTGGCCGTATCTATATCCGCGCCCGCGCCGAGGTCGAGGACATCGACAAGGTTGGCGGTCGCCAGCAGATCGTGGTTACCGAACTGCCGTACCAGCTGAACAAGGCCCGCCTGATCGAGAAGATCGCCGAGCTGGTGAAAGAGAAGAAGCTCGAAGGCATCACCGAACTGCGCGATGAGTCCGACAAGGATGGCATGCGCGTGGTGATCGAGTTGCGCCGTGGCGAGGTGCCGGAAGTCATTCTGAACAACCTCTACGCCCAGACCCAGATGCAGAGTGTGTTCGGCATCAACGTGGTAGCGCTGATCGACGGTCAGCCCAAGGTGCTCAACCTCAAGGACATGCTTGAGGCCTTTATCCTGCACCGCCGTGAAGTGGTGACCCGGCGCACAGTGTTCGAACTGCGCAAGGCGCGCGAGCGTGGCCATATCCTCGAAGGCCAGGCCGTTGCGCTGTCCAACATCGACCCGGTAATCGCCCTGATCAAGGCCTCGCCGACCCCGGCCGAAGCCAAGCTGGCGCTGATCGCCACGCCCTGGGAGTCCACTGCGGTGGAAACCATGGTCGAGCGTGCCGGTGCCGATGCCTGCCGCCCGGACGACCTCGATCCGCAGTACGGTCTGCGCGATGGCAAGTACTTCCTTTCGCCGGACCAGGCCCAGGCCATCCTCGATCTGCGCCTGCACCGCTTGACCGGCCTGGAGCACGAAAAGCTGCTGGCCGAATACCAGGAAATTCTCACCCAGATCGGCGAGCTGATCCGCATCCTGACCAGCGCCACGCGCCTGATGGAAGTGATCCGCGAAGAGCTGGAAGCGGTCAAGGCCGAGTTTGGCGACGCTCGCCGCACCGAAATCGTGGCGTCGCGCATGGATCTGACCCTGGCCGACCTGATCACCGAAGAGGAGCGGGTGGTCACCATCTCCCACGGTGGTTATGCCAAGAGCCAGCCCCTGCACGCCTACCAGGCGCAGCGCCGCGGCGGCAAGGGCAAGTCCGCCACCGGGGTCAAGGATGAGGACTATATCGAGCACCTGCTGGTCGCCAACAGCCATGCCACCCTGTTGCTGTTCTCCAGCAAGGGCAAGGTGTACTGGCTGAAGACCTACGAAATTCCCGAGGCGTCGCGTGCCGCCCGCGGTCGTCCGCTGGTCAACCTGTTGCCGCTGGACGAAGGCGAGCGCATCACCGCCATGCTCCAGGTCGATCTCGAAGCCTTGCAGCAGAGCGCCGGTGATGACGAAGAGCTGGATGAAAGCGAGAGCGCGGTAATCGAGGGTGAAGTGCTCGACGCCGAAGTGGCCGAGGATGGTGATGCCGAACTCGCCGATGACGAGCAGGACGAGCCCACCGGCGCCTACATCTTTATGGCGACCGCCTTCGGTACCGTGAAGAAGACTCCGCTGGTGCAGTTCAGTCGTCCGCGTACCAGCGGCCTGATCGCGCTGAAGCTGGAAGAGGGTGACACCCTGATCGCGGCGGCCATCACCGATGGTGCCCGCGAGGTGATGATGTTCTCCGATGGCGGCAAGGTCATCCGCTTCAAGGAAAAACAGGTACGCACCATGGGCCGTACTGCCCGCGGTGTGCGTGGCATGCGTCTGCCGGAAGAGCAGCGGATCATCTCCATGCTGATCCCGGAAGCCGGCGCGCAGATCCTTACCGCCTCCGAGCGTGGCTACGGCAAGCGTACCGCCATGGCCGAGTTCCCCCGTCGCGGTCGCGGTGGCCAGGGTGTGATCGCCATGGTCAGCAACGAGCGTAACGGCCCGCTGGTGGGTGCCGTGCAGGTGCTCGAGGGCGAGGAAATCATGCTGATTTCCGACCAGGGCACCCTGGTGCGTACCCGCGTCAGTGAAGTTTCCAGCCTCGGCCGCAACACCCAGGGCGTGACCCTGATCAAGCTGGCCAAGGATGAGAAGCTGGTCGGTCTTGAGCGTGTGCAGGAACCTTCCGCCGAGGAAGAGGATGAGCTGCTGGAAGGCGAAGAGGTCGATGAGGCCCTGGTCGAGGCGGTGGCTGATGCCGACGATGTGGCCTCCGACGAAAGCCCGGTCAGCGAAGAGTGATCTGCCCGGGCGGGGTGACCCGTCCGTGACAGCGTAGGATTCGGCGGTTGACGGCCAAGTCAGCCGCCCAACATTTGAGCGAGAGTGGATGTGAGCAAGCGAGCCTATAACTTCTGCGCCGGCCCGGCCGCGCTTCCTGAAGCTGTTCTGCAACGCGCCCAGGCGGAGCTCCTCGATTGGCAGGG
>DASUOY010000014.1:0-5263 GCA_036276395.1 Pseudomonas sp. | reverse complement strand
GCGCTCTTGAAGATCAGCGCGAATACCGCCGGCACTTCGGGCAGGTTGAGGCCGATCACGAACAGCGCCATGCCGATATAGGAGAAGGCCATGATTGGCACCAGTACGTCAGCCATGCTGGCGATGCGCTTGATGCCGCCGAAGATGATCAGGCCGATCACCGCAGTCAGGATCAGGCCGCTGACATAGGTCGGCAGGCCGAAGGTGTCGTGCAGCGAAGTGGCGACGGTGTAGGACTGCACGGCGTTGAAACCGAAGCCGAAGGTGATCAGCAGCAGAATCGAAACGACGATGCCCAACCAGCGCTGGCCGAGGCCGTGCTGGATATAGAAGGCCGGGCCACCGCGGTAGGTGCCGTCCTCTTCACGGCGCTTGTACAGCTGCGCCAGGGAGCACTCGAAGTAGCTGGTGGCCATGCCGACCAGGGCTACTACCCACATCCAGAAGATCGCGCCAGGGCCGCCGAGCATGATCGCCACCGACACGCCGGCGATATTGCCGGCACCGACGCGGCCGGCTACCGACAGCATCAGCGCCTGGAACGAGCTGAGCTGGCCCGGCTGGCGCTGGAAGGCCTCGGCAAAGATGCGGAACATGCTGCCGAAGTAGCGGAACTGGACGAAACGCGAGGCGATGGTGAAGTACAGACCAAGGCCGATCAGCATCACGATCAGCAGCTTGCTCCAGATCAGGTCATTGAGAATATCGAGCATGCAGGCAGGCCTCTCTTGTTGTTCTGTCAGGAAAAAATGCTAGGGCCGAATGGTTGGCCATGGTGCTTGGCTCGGGCAATTTCGCAGGTCGCGGCGAGTTGGCGCGAGTTGATGCTAGAATCGCGTCACTCGCATCATTAGGGTCTGCCGTATGTCCGATCACCTGGGCAACAACCTCAAGCTGCTCTGCAGCCACTACCGTTCCATCGCCGAGGTGTGTCGCAAGCTGGCGATCAACCGTGCCCAGTTCAATCGTTACCTCGGCGGGCAGAGCCGGCCCACCGCCCATAACCTCAAGCGCATCTGCGATTTCTTCGGCGTCGAGGCCTATGAGCTGAGCCTGCCCGAGGAGCAGTTCGCCGAGCTGATCGGCGCGCGCAGCGGCAGCCAGGAGTCGCGGGTGCTGGGCGATCCGCTGCTGGAGCTGTTCCAGCCCCTGGGCGAGCATTGCAGCTCGCTGACGCGCTACTGCGGCTACTACTTCGAGTATTCCAACTGCATGTCGGTGCCGGGGCAGATCCTGTTGTCACTGGTGCAGTTGCGTGAGGAGCGCGGCAGCTACCTGTTCGAGCGCCAGGAGCGCCAGGAACCATCGCGCGCCGACAGCGGCAAGGCCGAGGACTGGGTGCGCTGCCGCTACCTGGGCGCGGCCTTCTACCTGCAGGACCGGCTGTTTCTGGTCGACTACGAGTCGCTGACCGGCAACGAGATGAGCCAGACCATCCTGATTCCCAGCTTCAAGAGCCGCATCACCCGCTTGAACGGCCTGAAGACCGGGGTGTCCAGCGGCGACCTGCGCACCCCGGCCTGCACCCGGGTGGTCTGGGAATACCTGGGCACGGAGATCAACCGGGTCAACGCCTACCGCCAGGTGATGCTCTACAGCCCGGACGATCCACGCATCGACGCCGATATCCGCCAGCGCCTGGCCGGCGCGCAGATCCGCCACGGCCTGTTCGAGATCGAATAACCCCGTAGGGTGCGCCGCGCGCACCAACAGCCTGTCAGGGTTCTTCGCGCAGTTGCTCCAGACGCCGCTTCTGCCTACCTTCGGCGTCGAAGTTATCCGCCGCCAGCCAGCGTTCAAACGCCTCCCTGCGCGCCGGCCATTCGCCGTCGATAATGGCGAACCAGGCCGTGTCGCGGTTCTGTCCCTTGACCAGCATATGCTGGCGAAACAGCCCTTCATGGACGAAGCCCAGGCGCTCGGCGGCGCGCAGGGAGCGGGCGTTGAGCGCGTTGCACTTCCATTCCAGGCGGCGGTAGCCGAGGTCGTCGAAGGCATGCCGGGCCAGCAGCCAGGCGGCCTCGGTGGAGCCCGGGGTGCGTTGCATGGCTTGGCCGAAGGCGATATGGCCGATCTCGATGCAGCCGTCCTTGGGTGCGATGCGCAGATAGCTAAGCAGACCCACTGCGCGCTGGCTGGCCAGATCGATCACGCTAAAGAACAGCGGGTCGGCGCTGACCGAATTGCCGGCCAGCCAGGCGTCGAAGGGCTCGCGACTGGCGAAGGGGCCATAGGGCAGATAGTCCCATAGTGCCGGATCGCAGCCCGGCCCCTGCAGGGCCAGCCAGAGATCATCGCCATGTTGGCCCGGATCGAGGGGCTCCAGACGCACAAAGCGGCCCGTCAGGGGCTCGCGTTGCGGTGTCGGGCGGGGCTGCCAGTTGGATAGATCATGGGCGGTCATGACGGGCTCCAGTTAGAGGGTCTTGCGGTACTGGACAAAGCCGGGGCGCTCGGCGATGCGGTCATAGAGCTGCATGGCGGTGCTATTACTCTCGTGAGTCAGCCAGTGCACCTTTGCGGCACCGGCCGCCCGGGCCTGGGCGTAGACGTGCTCGATCAGCAGCCGGCCGACACCACTGCCGCGCAGCTCGGCGCTGACGAACAGGTCTTGCAGGTAGCAGCTGTTCTCCACCAGCCAGTTGGAGCGGTGAAAGATCCATTGCACCAGGCCGATGGCCTGACCGTCGCGCCAGGCCAGGGCGGCATGGGTCGGCTCGCTGGGGTCGAGAAAACGCTGCCAGGTCATGGCACTGGTCGCGGCGGGCAGCTCGCTCTGATAGAAGTCCAGATAGCCCTGCCAGAGCGGCAGCCAGGCGGCGTGGTCGGCGGGGGTGACGGCGCGGATTTCGATAGACATGCTTCTTCCTTGGTTTAGTGACTGTCGTTTATGCGTGCGGCCAGCTCGCGGTCGCGGGGATCGAGGCTGGCGGCCAGGCCCTCGCGCACGCCGGCCTGGTCGGCGGCGCTGCGGTTCTGTCCGAGTTTCCATTTGCCCTGCAGGTGCTCGATGGGCAGGGCGAAGCCGACTATGGCGCGCAGCATGCCGTCGATATAGTCGCGCGGCGCCTCGCTCACCGCCCAGGGCTGGGCGCGGCCGGCCTCGTGGCGCTCGCTCAGGCGGCTGACCAGTTGCAGCAGGCGCTCGGCATCCTCGAACACCTCGGCGCGGCCCTGGGCATGCACGGCGATATAGTTCCAGGTCGGCACCACCTTGCCGTGCTCGGCCTTGGCTGGGTACCAGCTGGGGCTGATATAGGCCTCCGGGCCCTGGAAGATCACCAGCGCCTCGGCTCCGTCCGCCAGGTCGCGCCACTGCGGGTTGGCCCGGGCGAAGTGGCCGTAGAGGGTGCCGAACTGGCCTTCGTCAGGCTCCAGCAGCAGTGGCAGATGACTGGCTTGCAGGCCGCTCGCGCCCTGGCTGACCACAGTGGCCAGGCGGCAGTCGAGGATCTGCCGGTGCAACTCGCTGAGGTCGTCCTGGCGGAAGGCGGTGGGGCTATACATGGGCAGGCTCCTGACGTGGTATAGCCATGCTAGGCAGAAGATTGGTCTGTTGTAAGATCCACTTCTTGCGACTTTTATAGAGCCAATCCATGCCGCTGCCCACGCCGCTACCTGTCGACCTTTCCGGTATCCGCCTCGATCCGGCCCAGGGCTTGGCGCGCCAGCTGTACCAGGATCTGCGTGAGCGCATTCTCGATGGCCGCCTGGTGGGCGGCACTCGCCTGCCGGCCAGTCGTGACCTCGCCGCATTGCTGGGCATCTCCCGCAATACCGTGACTCGCGCCTTCGACCAGCTGTATGCCGAGGGTTATGTGGAGGGCCGCGTCGGCGCCGGCACCTATGTCGCCGAGCTGGCTGCGGTGGTGCGCCCACCGCCCGCGCCCGCGAGCCTGGCGCCCGGCAGCCAGGCCATGCAGCTGCTGCAACGGCATCATTTGGCCGAGCCGCTGGAAGGCGCACCGCGGGCCTTTCGCGTCGGCGTGCCGGCCTTCGACCTGTTTCCCTTCGAGACCTGGGCGCGCTTGTCAGCACGTTTCTGGCGCAAGCCCTCGGCGGCGCGCCTGGGCTATGGCGACCCGGCCGGCGACGCCCAGCTGCGCGAGCTGATCGCCGCCTACCTGCGCAACAGCCGCGGCCTGCACTGCGATCCGGCGCAGATCCTGGTGACCTGCGGCGCGCAGCAGGCCATCAGCCTGTGCGCCCAGCTGCTGGTCGAGGCGGGCGACCGGGTGGCTATCGAGAACCCCGGCTATCGCGCCGCCGCCCATGCCTTCGCCGTGGCCGGCGCGCAGCTGCTGGGTATAGGCGTGGATGGCGAGGGGCTGGACACCGCGGCGCTGGAGCGCGCCGGACGTTGCCGCCTGGCCTATGTCACGCCTTCGCACCAGTACCCCAGCGGAGTCACCCTGTCGCTGGCGCGGCGCCTGGAGCTGCTGGACTGGGCCGAGCGCCACGACAGCTGGATAGTCGAGGACGATTACGATGGCGAGTACCGCTACAGCGGCACGCCTTTGGCGCCGCTGGCCGCCCTCGACCGCCAGGGTCGGGTGCTCTACGTCGGCACTTTCTGCAAGATCGCCTTCCCGGCGCTGCGCCTGGGCTATCTGGTGCTGCCGCCGGCCCTGGTCGAGTCCTTCTCCCGCCGCCGCGCCCTGGATATGCGCCACTCGGAGATCGGCAGCCAGGCGGTGATGGCCGAATTTATCGCCGCCGGCCACTTTCAGCGGCATATCCGCCGTATGCGCAGCGCCGCCAGAAGCCGCCGCGATGCCCTGCTGGCCGGCTGGCCGCAGCACGTTCCGGGTTGCGCGCCGTTGCCGGCGGTGGAGGCCGGCCTGCACCTGTGCGTGCGGGTGGAGAGCCTGGCGCGCGAACGCGAGCTGATCGCAGCCGCGGCCGAGGTGGGGGTGGAGTTGAATGCCCTGAGCGGCTACTGGCTGGCCGATAGTGCCGAGCCGGAAGGCCAGCGCGCCGGGCTGGTGCTGGGCTTCGCCGCGGTGCCGGAGGCGCGTATCGGCGAGGCCTTGCAGGCGTTGCGCAAGGCTTGGGGCCTTTAGCAGGCCGCAGAAGTTTTGATGACATCTGCTGGTAGGGTGCGCCATGCGCACCAGGTACATCAGGTACCTGGTTGCCAGTGGTGCGCATGGCGCAGCCTACACAGGTCAGCCGCAGCGGCCTCAGCACAGATCCGGGTTCTGCGCGCAGCTGCCATAGCCTTCGCTACGCATCTGCTCCAGGGCCTGTTGCAGGCGCTCCA
>DASUOY010000013.1:0-6472 GCA_036276395.1 Pseudomonas sp. | reverse complement strand
CCTGGCCTGCGCTGTTCCTGCCCCAATAAAAAAGCCCCGCCTAGTGCGGGGCTTTTTTATTGGGGCAGGTCTGGCGTTAGCACAGACGCAATTGCTCCCGATCTTGCGAGCTAGAGTCCTGCAAGGCAAAAACAGGCGAGGAAGCGGAGTGTACTTTTGTACATGAGCATTACTCGTTTCACTCGCCCTTCGGGTCGCGCTGAAGCGCGTTAGCCATAGCGGCTTGCCGAGTCTGTTTTTAACGCAGCAGGGCCGACGCGCAGCAGATCGTTGACTTGCACTAACGTTAGTCGTCGAAATCCATCCAGCCGCCCATCTCCTTCCAACGGTTGACTATGCCGCAGAACAGTTCGGCGGTCTTCTCAGTGTCGTAACGGGCCGAGTGCGCTTCCTTGCCGTCGAAATCGATACCGGCGGCCTGGCAGGCTTTGGCCAGTACGGTCTGGCCGTAGGCGAGGCCGGCCAGGGTGGCGGTGTCGAAGCTGGAGAAGGGGTGGAAGGGGTTGCGCTTGATGCCGGTGCGGTTGACCGCGGCATTGAGGAAGCCCAGGTCGAAACTGCTGTTATGCCCGACCAGGATCGCCCGCTTGCAGCTATTGGCTTTCAGCGACTTGCGCAGGCCCTTGAAGATTTCTCCGAGCGCGTGCTCCTCGCTCACCGCCATGCGCAGGGGGTGGTCGAGCTTGATCCCGGTGAAGTCCAGCGCCGCCTGCTCGATATTCGCGCCTTCGAAGGGGGCGACGCGGAAGAACTGGGTGTGCTCGGGGTAGAGAAAGCCGCTTTCATCCATGCCAATGGTGGTGGCGGCAATCTCCAGCAGGGCGTCGGTGGCGCAGTTGAAGCCGCCGGTTTCAACATCCACCACCACCGGCAGATAACCACGAAAGCGTGCCGCCATGGGGTGGCGCGGGCCGGAGTGGCCGCCGCTGTCGAGCTCGTCGTCGTACAGGTCTTCACTCACGCGTTGTCCTCCAGCAGGCGCCAGCGCAGGGTTTCGCCGGCACGCAGGGGGATTACGCGCTGCTCGCCCAGCGGCAGGCTGGCCGGGGCGGTCCAGTCTTCGCGGATCAGGGTGATGGTTTCGCTGTTGCGTGGCAGGCCGTAGAAGTCCGGGCCATTCTGGCTGGCGAAGGCCTCCAGCTTATCCAGGGCATTGCGCTGTTCGAAGGCCTCGGCATACAGCTCGATGGCGGCATAGGCGCTGTAGCAGCCGGCGCAGCCGCAGGCGGCTTCCTTGGCATGCTGGGCATGGGGCGCCGAGTCGGTACCGAGGAAGAACTGGGCGCTGCCGCTGGTGGCGGCATCCAGCAGGGCTTCCTGGTGGCTGTTGCGCTTGAGGATCGGCAGGCAATAGAAGTGCGGGCGGATGCCGCCCACCAGCATATGGTTGCGGTTGTACAGCAGGTGGTGGGCGGTGATGGTGGCGCCGACATTGGCCGAGGCGCTCTGCACGAACTGCACCGCATCACGGGTAGTGATGTGTTCGAACACCACTTTCAGCGTCGGGAAGCGTGCGACCACGCGGGTCAGGTGTTCGTCGATAAAGAACTTCTCGCGGTCGAACACGTCGACTTCGCTGCGCGTCACTTCGCCATGTACCAGCAGTGGCATGCCGACTTCGGCCATGGCCTCGAGCACCGGGAAGATCTTGTCGATGCTGGTTACGCCGGAGTCGGAGTTGGTGGTGGCGCCGGCCGGGTAGAGCTTGGCCGCATACACGAAGCCCGAGGACTTGGCCGTGCGGATATCGTCGGGCTGGGTCAGGTCGGTGAGGTAGAGCACCATCAAGGGTTCGAAACGGCTGCCAGCCGGGCGTGCGCTGAGGATGCGCTGGCGATAGGCGTCCGCTTCGCTGGCGTTGCGCACCGGCGGCATCAGGTTGGGCATGATGATGGCGCGGCCGAAGGTACGGGCCACATCGCCGACTGTGTGCGGCAGTACGCCACCGTCGCGCAGGTGGATGTGCCAGTCGTCGGGGCGCAGCAGAGTAAGGCGGTCAGTCATGGAGGCTTCCAGGCGGGCAAAACGTGGCGCGAATGCTACCGGAAAAGGCCCGTGGCGGCACGTTGAAAGCGCCCGCAGTGGGCAATCTCGGACGGATGCCCGGCTGCCTTGGCGGGTCGAGGATGCCTGCTTTGGGCCGCGCGCCTCAAGTTTTCCCCGCGCGCACCGATAGCCATGAGGTAAGCGGTATTCCTGGGAGCTTGTCGTGCGCTTTTATCCACTCGCGATGCTTTGCCTGCTGGCCAGCCAGCCGGTGCTGGCCATCAGCTTCCAGACGCGTCTGGAGAAGATCGAGTGGCAGGTCGAAGGTGACCAGTTCGAGTGCCGGCTGACCCAGCCGATTACCGATTTCGGCGCGGGGGTATTCGTGCGCCGGGCCGGCGAGCAGGTGACCTTTCGCCTGCAGGCGCGCGAGCGCTGGCTCGGGGCGGGTAGCGCGACCCTGCTGGCGGCGGCCGCGCCCTGGCAGCCTGGGCGCGGTGATATCAACTTGGGGCAGGTCAGCGTCGGCACCGCCGAGGTACTGTTCAACAGCTCCCAGGAGCAGGGTGTGCGCCTGCTCAGTGGCCTGCTCGAAGGCCGCAGCCCGCTGGTGCGTCACCGCACTGCCCAGGGCGGCGATGCCATCGAGGTGCGCTTGCTGCCGGCGAAATTCAACAAGGCCTACAACGACTACCTGGATTGCACGGCCAAGCTGCTGCCGGTGAATTTCGATCAGGTGCGCCAGAGCCAGGTGGGGTTCCCGGGCGGCGGGGTGGATCTCGATCCGCTGGCCCAGGCCAAGCTGGAAATCATCCTCAGCTTTATCAAGGCCGATCCCAGCATCAATCGCATTCAACTCGATGGGCATGCCGACA
Organism: Pseudomonas sp.; assembly: GCA_036276395.1. GTDB lineage: Bacteria > Pseudomonadota > Gammaproteobacteria > Pseudomonadales > Pseudomonadaceae > Aquipseudomonas. The sequence goes on along the minus strand of DASUOY010000013.1, from coordinate 3,611 downwards.
ATGGCGGCAATCGGCTGACCAACCGCGATCTGTCGCGCCGGCGCGCCCTGGCGGTAATGGAGTTCTTCAAGGCCAACGGTATTCCTGCCGAGCAGATCACCGTGCGCTTTCATGGCGAACGTTACCCGGTCGCGCCAAACAATTCCGAAGCCAACCGGGCGAAGAATCGCCGGGTCAGCATTCTTCTGGAGCGTGTGCCGGAAGCCGCTGTGCCACCACCTGCCGCTCCGGCGCCGGCCGCCCCAGCAGCCACTTCCTAGGCGCTGGTCCCCTACGCCGGCTGGGCGAGGCACGACCGCTTGGTCATCTGAACGTGTCGCACCCCTGCCTCACCCCTATAAATTCACTGGCGTGGGCAGTAGAATCACGGGTTTTCCCGCACAACCCCGTGGAGTTGATGGCATGGCCGACGTAAACAAGGTAGTCCTGGCATATTCCGGTGGCCTGGACACCTCGGTGATCCTCAAGTGGCTGCAAGATACCTATAACTGTGAAGTGGTGACCTTCACCGCCGATCTCGGCCAAGGCGAAGAAGTCGAGCCGGCCCGCGCCAAGGCCCAGGCCATGGGCGTCAAGGAAATCTATATCGACGACCTGCGCGAGGAATTCGTGCGTGATTTCGTCTACCCGATGTTCCGCGCCAACACCGTCTACGAAGGCGAGTACCTGCTGGGCACCTCCATCGCCCGCCCGCTGATCGCCAAGCGCCTGATCGAGATCGCCAACGAGACCGGCGCCGACGCCATCTCCCACGGTGCTACCGGCAAGGGCAACGACCAGGTGCGCTTCGAACTGGGCGCCTATGCGCTCAAGCCGGGCGTGAAAGTCATTGCCCCATGGCGCGAATGGGATCTGCTGTCGCGCGAGAAGCTGATGGATTACGCCGCCAAGCACGAAATCCCGATCGAGCGCCACGGCAAGAAGAAGTCGCCGTACTCCATGGACGCCAACCTGCTGCACATCTCCTACGAGGGCGGCGTGCTGGAAGACACCTGGACCGAGCACGAAGAAGACATGTGGCGCTGGACCAAGTCGCCAGAAGCCGCGCCGGATACCCCGACCTATATCGAGCTGACCTACCGCGCCGGTGACATCGTTGCCATCGACGGCAAGGCCATGAGCCCGGCCACTGTGTTGGCCGAGCTGAACCGCATCGGCGGCGAGAACGGCATCGGTCGTCTGGATATAGTCGAGAACCGCTTTGTCGGCATGAAGTCCCGTGGCTGCTACGAGACCCCCGGCGGCACCATCATGCTCAAGGGCCACCGCGCCATCGAGTCGATCACCCTGGACCGCGAAGTCGCTCACCTGAAAGACGAGCTGATGCCGAAATACGCCAGCCTGATCTACAACGGTTTCTGGTGGAGCCCGGAGCGTCTGATGCTGCAACAGATGATCGACGCCTCCCAGGCCAACGTGAACGGCGTGGTGCGCATGAAGCTGTACAAGGGCAACGTGATCATCACCGGGCGTAAGTCCGATGACTCGCTGTTCGACGCCAATATCGCCACCTTCGAAGAAGATGGCGGCGCCTACAACCAGGCCGACGCCGGTGGCTTTATCAAGCTCAACGCCCTGCGCATGCGCATCGCGGCGGGCAAAGGGCGCAAGATGCTCTGATAGACTGGAGCGCCTGAGCCACAACAAACCCCGGCCATAAGCCGGGGTTTGTGTTTATGCCTGGATAATCCCAGATAACAGCCAAGGAGAAACTCGATGAGACTGCTGCATACCATGCTGCGCGTCGGCGACCTGGATAAGTCCATCGCCTTCTATACCGAAGTGCTGGGCATGACCCTGCTGCGCCGTAAGGACTACCCGGATGGCCAGTTCACCCTGGCGTTCGTCGGCTACGGCGACGAAGCGCACAACAGCGTGATCGAACTGACCCATAACTGGGGCGTGGACAGTTACGAACTGGGCACTGGCTATGGCCATATCGCCCTGGAAGTGGCCGATGTGTACAAGGCCTGCGAAGACATTCGTGCCCGTGGCGGCAAGATCACCCGCGAGGCCGGGCCGATGAAGCACGGCTCAAGCATCCTGGCCTTTGTCGAGGACCCGGATGGCTACAAAATCGAACTGCTGTCGCCGCGCCGCGCGGACTGAACTATGCTGTGTAAGTAATGGCTTACAAGGTGAATGGCTATTTGCCCGGCCAGGCGAGGTGTTCCATGGCTAGCGAGAACTATGCACAACGGCTGATCCAGGCCGTGCAGGAGTTGTCCATGGCAAGGAGTCTGGATACGGTTGCGGATATCGTGCGCCATGCCGCGCGCGAGTTGGTCGGTGCCGATGGTGCCACCTTTGTCCTGCGTGATGGCGGGCAGTGCTTCTACAAGGACGAGGACGCCATCAGCCCACTGTGGAAGGGCCAGCGTTTTCCCCTGCAGGCCTGTATCAGCGGTTGGGCCATGCTCAATCGGCAGGCCACGGTCATCGAAGATATCTATCTGGATGCGCGCATTCCCCATGCGGCGTACCGGCCTACCTTCGTCAAAAGCCTAGTCATGGTGCCGATCCGTACCCTGGAACCCATAGGCGCCATTGGCACCTACTGGGCCAGCCAGTATCGAGCCACGCCAACCCAGGTCGAGATGCTCCAGGCCCTGGCCGACAGCACTTCGGTGGCGCTGGAAAATGTCCAGATGTATGCCGAGCTGGAACGCCGGGTCGAGGAGCGCACAGCGCAATTGGCCGAGGCCAACAGCCGCTTGCAGGCCGAGATAGCCGAGCGCGAGCGGGCAGAGCAGGCGGTGCGGCAATTGTCCCTGACCGATGAATTGACCGGGCTGTATAACCGGCGCGGTTTTCTGCTATTGGCCGAGCGCGAACTGGAAACGGCGCGCCGCCGCCAAGGGCGCAGCCTGCTGCTGTATGTCGATCTGGATTATCTGAAACAGGCCAACGACCGTTTCGGCCACGCGGCGGGCGATATCATGCTGGTGGATGCGGCTCGCCTGCTGCAGTCGGTGTTCCGCGCCACCGATGTGGTGGCGCGCTTGGGGGGCGATGAGTTTGTGGTGCTGGCCTGCCACTACAACAGCAGCGAAGAGGTGCTGCAGCGGCTGGACAAGGCCCTGGCCGCGTTTCGTCGCAATAGCGGCCGGCAGCTGTCGTTGAGTGTCGGCATTGCCGAGTCGTCGTTGCAGGCTAACGAGAGCCTGGAGCAGCTGCTGACCCAGGCCGATGCCGCCATGTACGCCAACAAGTGCGCAAGGCGCAGTTTGCAGGCGGCCAGCTGAGGCATGCCGTGTGCTAACGAAAAAGCCCCGCTGCTTGGCGGGGCTTTTGGCTTGAGGGGTTTGCCTTACAGGTCGAAATCGTACTCGGCCAGTTGCTTGTGCAGGCGGCGCTCTTCGAGGAAATTGTCGATGATGCGGCGCTTGGTCAGGTTGGTTTTTGCTACCTCAGCCGGGGCTTCCGCATCCTCGGCCTCTTCTGCAACAAAGTCTTCATCGAGCTCAAGATCTTCTTTCGCGGTAGTCATCTTCTTCACTCCTGGCTACAGGGGCCATTTGCGCACCTTATAGCGGCAAAACCAGGGCGGGTAAAAAAGATTTTTTCAATCGGCTGCCGGAGCTGTTGAATAGCGGCTCAATCGTCTGAGG
>DASUOY010000012.1:0-3632 GCA_036276395.1 Pseudomonas sp. | reverse complement strand
AGCGCACCACCGCCAGTCAGCCCCAGCAGCATCGGGTTGGCCAGCAGATCATCGACAAAGTTGCTTTCCACTTGCGGCTCGGCCGCAGGCGCTGCCGCAACCACCGGTGCTTCAGCCACAACTGGCTTCGGCTTTTCGGCCTCTGCCGGAGCTGCTGGCTCCACAGCCTCAGGCGCAGCAGGTGTAGCCACCTCAGGCGCTGCGACTTGCGGCGCAGCCGCTTCGGGTTTGGCCGCTGGCTCTTCGCTGTAGTTAAAGTCAGGTTCCTCTACCGCCGCCGGCACCGCCGGGGCAACAGGTTCCGCAGGCTTGGCCGCTTCAACCGGCGCAGCCTCAGGGGCTGCAGCCTCGGCAACCGGAGGGACAGCAGTGGCCTTGCCCTGGGCAGCCAGATCGGCTTGCAGCTTGGCCATCTGGTCATCTTTGAGCTGAATCAAGCGCTGCAGCTTATCGAGCTGGCTCTGCAGGTCGCCCATGCGATCCTTCAGCTCATCGTTCTCACGGCGGCTGGAATCGAGGCTTTCCTGGGTCACCGCCAATTTGTCCGCCAACGCCTTGGTATCTGCGGTGCCTTTCTCGCTGCCGGCAGTGGCCTTGCCACTATCGGCGGCAACCAGTTTCAGGCTATCGCCTGTAGCGGCCTTGGCCGGCGCCTCACCGGCAACGCTGCGCTTGGTGGCATCCAGCTGCCGAGCACTGGCCGCCATGCTGCGACCTTCGCGCCAGGCCACATTCTGTTCGGTAACCTGAGCAATAGCCTCAGCCTGAGCGCGGCTTCTGATCTGTTGTTCATCCGGCAGGCGCAATACCTGGCCGCTCTTCAAGCGGTTGATATTGCCACCGATAAAAGCATCCGGATTCAGGTCCTGAATGGCCAGCATGGTTTGATGCACGCTGCCGCCAGGAACACGCCGGGCAATTTCCCAGAGCGTGTCATTCGACGTGGTCTTGTATTGATCGGCATCCAGAGCAGACGGCGCACTGGGGGCAACCGGAGCTGCCGGTGCACTGCTGACCGGCGCCGGACGTGGCGCTGCGGGCGCGGCAGGGCGCACCGCAGGTGCCACTGGCGCGGCCACCGGCAGTTGCGGCGCGGCGGCCACAACCGGCTGCGGGTTGTAAAGCGGCGGATCGAGCAGCAGGGTGTACTCGCGCAGCAAGCGGCCATTAGGCCACAGCACTTCAACCAGGAAATTCAGATAGGGTTCGCGGATCGGCTTGCTCGACGTCACGCGAATGACACTCTTGCCATTGGGCTTGAGCACCGGAGTGAACTTGAGGTCGCCAAGGAAATACTGGCGATCGACGCCAGCCTTGTTGAACTCTTCGGGAGAAGCCAGGCCCGGGCGCAACTCGTTAGAGGCCAGATCACGCACTTCCAGCAGCTCGATCTCAGCCACCAGGGGCTGATTCAGCGAAGATTGCAAGGTCACTTCACCCAGTCCTAGCGCATGCGCCATACCGGAGGACAGTGCCGAAGCAGCTGCGATTGCCAGCACCAGTTTGCGAACCCGAACCATAGCTTTATCCCTTGTTTTATCTTTTTTTCTCGCTACGCGAGAGGATCTTGAAAATTGCTGCCTGCGCAACCCGAAGGCGCCACCCCAGCAACAATCAACTCAGCCAGTATTGCCAAGCTCGAAAGATTCTTCAAATTTCCAGCTAAGTATCTTTTACAGATAGTGTTTTATCAACAACTCGGCCAATTGCACAGCATTTAGCGCCGAGCCTTTTCGTGCATTATCAGACGCAATCCACAAATTGAGTTCAGCCGGATCATCCAGCCCTGCGCGCAGGCGCCCGACATAGATCTGATCCTGCCCGACCGCATCCCCGACTGCCGTCGGATAATCACCCAATTCGACATACTCCAGAGCAGGCGCGGCCTCCAGGGCCTCAGCCAGCAGCGACAGATCGACTGGCGCAGCACTCTGCAAAGAGACACTGAAACTATCGCCAAAAAATACCGGGGCCTGCAGGCAAGTTGCCGAGACTTTCAACTGCGGCAATTCAAGCAACTCTTTCAGCTCGGCCGAGATGCGCCGCTCCAAGGCCGTATGGCCCTCGATATCGTTGACCTCGGCCTGGGCCAACAGATTGAACGCCACCTGCCGATCAAACAACTGCGGTTCGAAGGCGCGCCCATTGAGCAACTCGGCTGTCTGCCGGGCCAACTCGGCCACACCGGCGCGGCCGCGACTGGAAACCGCCAGACAGGCCGTAACCGTGACCCGCTGTGGGGTCAAATGATCGCGCAAGGCAGCCAGTACCACGGCCAAGGCAATGCTCGAGGCGCTTGGGCTACACAGCAGAAACGGCGGCGCAAGCCCGGCCAACACCTCGGGATTGACTTCCGGCACTACCCGAGGCGCCTGATCGGCCGGTAGCGCGGCAGACAAATCGATAACCGCGCAACCGGCTGCCAGAGCCAGGCGCGCGTGACTCAAGGTGACGGCATCACCCGCCGCGAAGAAGGCCAGACGCACGCTGCTAAAGTCGAAAGAATCCAGGGCTCGCACCCGCAGACTCTTGCCCTTGAACGGCAACGAGCGCCCTGCCGATTCACCACTGGCCAGCACATGCAGATTGGCCACCGGAAAATCACGCTCCTCCAGCAACTGCACCAGGGTTTCCCCCACACCGCCGGTGGCACCGATCACGGCAATATCAAAACTACGGGTCATGGTCAGGCTTCTAGCAAAATAGGCTCAGCACTGTATAACTGCGCCGGCCAAATGCAAAGGAGCGGGCCTGCCGACAGCTGAACTTTCATTCAACCATCCGCAGGCCCGCTCCTTATTAGCTAAAGGCTAGTGCCGGACCAATCAGCGTTCCAGCAGGATCCGCAGCATGCGCCGCAGCGGTTCGGCCGCGCCCCACAGCAACTGGTCACCCACGGTGAAAGCGCCCAGGTACTGCGAACCCATATTCAGCTTACGCAGACGACCGACCGGCACACTCAAAGTACCAGTCACCGCAGTCGGGCCCAGCTCGCGAATACTGGCCTCACGGTTGTTTGGCACCAGCTTGACCCAGGGGTTGTGCTGGCTGATCAGGCCTTCGATATCCGACAGCGGCACATCCTTGTTCAACTTGATGGTCAGCGCCTGGCTGTGGCATCGCATGGCGCCGATGCGCACGCACAGGCCATCGACCGGGATCGGGCTCTTGAAGCGGCCGAGGATCTTGTTGGTTTCCGCCTGGCCCTTCCACTCTTCGCGGCTCTGGCCGTTCGGCAACTCCTTGTCGATATAGGGGATCAGGCTGCCAGCCAGGGGCACGCCGAAGTTGTCCACAGGAAAGGCATCGCCACGCATGGCTTCGGCCACCTTGCGGTCGATATCCAGGATGGCGCTGGCCGGATCGGCCAACTCATCGGCAACCGATGCGTTGATCGCGCCCATCTGCTTGATCAGCTCGCGCATGTTCTGCGCACCGGCGCCAGATGCCGCCTGATAGGTCATGGCGCTCATCCACTCGACCAGGCCGGCTTCGTACAGACCGCCCAGGGCCATCAACATCAGGCTGACGGTGCAGTTGCCGCCGATATAGTTCTTCACGCCGCCGTCGAGCGACTGGTCGATCACCTTGCGGTTGACCGGATCCAGCACTATGACCGAGCTGTCGTCCAT
>DASUOY010000011.1:0-8487 GCA_036276395.1 Pseudomonas sp. | reverse complement strand
GGCACGACATCCGCATAAACGTTATATGGTGCAGCCGCTGCCGGGCGGCCAGCTGCAGGAGCTGAGTTGGGCCGAGGTCGGTGAGCAGGCCCGGCGCGCCGCCAACTGGTTGCGCAGCCGCGAACTGCCCCAGGGCAGCCGGATTGCGATCATTTCCAAGAATTGCGCGCACTGGATTATCAGCGATCTGGCGATCTGGATGGCCGGGCACGTGTCGGTGCCGCTCTACCCGAACCTGACCGCCGACTCGGTCAATCAGGTGCTGCGTCATTGCGAGGCGGCGCTGGTGCTCGTCGGCAAGCTGGATGACTGGCCGGCCATGGCCCCCGGCGTGCCAGAAGGCGTGGCGACCGTCGGCCTGCCCCTGCGGCCCCAGGCTGAATTCAGCTTTACCTGGGAGCAGCTGCAGGCCTGCACGCCTATTCAGGACAACCCCAAGGCCAAGCCCGAGCAACTGGCCACCATCATCTACACCTCCGGCACCACCGGCGCGCCGAAAGGGGTGATGCACCATTTCGCCAATTTCGCTTTTGCCGCCAGCCACGCCACTGAGCTGTTTGGCGTCGGCGAGGACGACCGGGTGCTGTCCTACCTGCCGCTGTGCCATGTGGCCGAGCGCATGTTTGTCGAACTGGCCTCGCTGTATGCCGGGCAGACGATCTTTTTCGCCGAAAGCCTGGAGACCTTCCTGGAAGACCTCAAACGTGCGCGGCCGACGGTGATCTTCGGTGTGCCGCGGATCTGGACCAAGTTCCAGATGGGCGTGTACAGCAAGATGCCGGCGGCCAAGCTGGATTTTCTCCTCAAGCTGCCGCTGATCGGTCGCATCGTCGGCAAGAAAGTACTGGCCGGCCTGGGCCTGGATGCGGTGCGCTACGCCCTGTCCGGCGCAGCCCCGGTGCCCGAGGCGCTGCTGGGCTGGTACAAGCGCCTGGGCCTGGATGTGCTGGAGGTCTATGGCATGACCGAGAACTGCGGCTATTCCCATGTGTGCCGCCCCGGCAAGTTCAAGCAGGGCTGGATTGGCCAGAGCAGCCCGGGGGTTGAGGTGCGCATCGCCGAGGATGGCGAGGTGCAGGTGCGCAGCGGCGCCACCATGCAGGGCTACTACAAGGACCCGGAGAAAACCGCGGAAACCATCACCGCCGACGGCTATTTGCGCACCGGCGACAAGGGGGAGCAGGACGCCGAGGGCAACCTGCGCCTGACCGGGCGGATCAAGGAAATCTTCAAGACCAGCAAGGGCAAGTATGTCGCCCCGGCGCCCATCGAGAATCGCCTCGGCGAGCACCCGCGGATCGAGCAGGTGTGCGTGGTGGGCGATGGCATGGCCCAGCCGATGGCGCTCTGCGTGCTTTCCGAAGTGGGCCGCAGCGAAGCCCGTGGCGAGCTGGAGAGCAGCCTGAAAAAGCTCCTCGAGGAGGTCAACCTGCGCCTCGACAAGCACGAGCGTCTGCAGCGCCTGGTGCTGGTCAAGGAAACCTGGGCGGTGGATAACGGCTTTCTCACGCCCACCCTGAAGATCAAGCGCAATGTGGTCGAAGGCACCTATGGCGCGCGGTTCGCCGAATGGACCGAGCGCAGCGAAGCGGTGCTCTGGCACGACTGACAAACCCTGCCGGCCAGTTTCTGGCCGGCCCTATAGCGCTCAAGGAACTGGATAACCATGGCCCTGTGGCAACAACGCCCCGACCTCGAACAGCTCAACGCCTTCCTCAAGAACACCATCGGCGAGCAGCTGGATATTCGCTTCGAGGCCTTCGATGACGACTCCCTGACCGCCAGCATGGTGGTCGATTCCCGTACCCATCAGCCCTATGGCCTGCTGCATGGCGGCGCCTCGGTGGTGCTGGCGGAAACCCTGGGTTCCACCGCCAGTCACCTGTGTATCGACAGCAGCAAGTTCTACTGCGTCGGCCTGGAGGTGAACGCCAACCACCTGCGTGGCCTGCGCAGTGGCCGGGTCACGGCGGTGGCGCGGGCGGTGCACCTGGGGCGCACCACCCATGTCTGGGATATCCGCCTGAGCGGCGAGGACGGCAAGGCCAGCTGCATTTCCCGCCTGACCATGGCCATAGTGCCGCTGGGCGAGAACGGCCCGGCCCAGCGCTAGCCGCGCCCCACTGGCCCGCCGCTGCACTGGCTGGCGGGCCTCCCATCAGATTTGGCCATAGTGCCGTCATTCACTGGCCGTTTTGTCATTGCTGTGTGGCGGTGCCTGCCGGACAATCCTCAAGACCTTCTCGCATAAGCCTGTCCCATGACCCAGCCCGTGTTTTTCGCCCATGCCAACGGTTTTCCTTCGGCCACCTACGGCAAGCTGTTTGCCGCCCTGGGCCCGGACTATCAGGTGCAGCACCTCGAACAGCATGGCCATGACCCGCGCTTTCCGGTGAACGACAACTGGAGCAACCTGGTCGATGAGTTGCTCCATCACCTTGAGCAGAGCCCACAGCCGGTCTGGGGCGTGGGGCATTCCCTGGGCGGGGTGCTGCATTACCACGCCGCGCTCAAGCGCCCGGAGCTGTACCGCGGGGTGGTGATGCTCGACTCGCCGGTGCTGACCCTGGCCGACCAGCTGGTGATTCGCGCGGCCAAGCGCTTCGGCTTTATCGACCGCATCACCCCGGCCGGGCGCACCCTGGGCCGGCGCGAAGAGTTCCGCGACCTGAGCGAGGCGCGCGGTTACTTCGCGGCCAAGAGCCTGTTCCGCCGTTTCGACCCCGAGTGCCTGGAGGCCTATGTGCAGCACGGCCTGCAGCCGGCGGGCGGCAATCTGCGCCTGCGCTTCGATCCGGCCACGGAAATCAGCATCTACCGCAGCGTGCCGCATACCAGCCCCGGGCGGCCGCAGCAGCTGAAAGTGCCGCTGGCCATGGTGCGCGGTCGGCATAGCCGGGTGGTCTTGCCCCATCACACCCACCTGGTGCGTCGCGTGCCGCGCGGCGAATACCTGACGCTGCCGGGCGGCCATATGTTTCCCCTGGAACGCCCGCAGGACACCGCCGAGCTGCTGAAAAAGCTGTTCCAGCGCTGGGCCGGGCACAACACAAGCGAGCACAGCGCATGAGCCTGGATTTTCAAGAGGTGCGGCTACGCCTGCCGCATATCGAACTGGCGGCCCATCTGTACGGCCCCGAGGATGGTCTACCGGTAATCGCCCTGCATGGCTGGCTGGATAACGCCGCCAGCTTCGCCCGCCTGGCGCCGAAACTGCCGGGGCTGCGCATAGTTGCCCTGGATTTCGCCGGCCATGGCCATTCCGATCACCGGCCGCCAGGTGGCAGTTACGCCATCTGGGACTATGTGCACGATGTGCTGCAGGTGGCCGAGCAATTCGGCTGGCAGCGCTTCTCCCTGCTTGGCCATTCCATGGGCGCGATTGTCTCGGTGCTGCTGGCCGGGGCCATGCCCGAGCGGGTCGAGCGCCTGGCCCTGATCGACGGCCTGATGCCCTACACCGGGGAGCCCGACACGGCCCCGCAGAAGCTCGGCGAGGCATTGCGCGCGCAGCTGGCGCTGGCCGGCAAGAGCAAGCCGGTGTATGCCGAGTTCGAGCGTGCGGTGCAGGCACGCATGCGCGGAGTCGGCGCGGTCAGCTTTGATGCCGCCGAGCTGCTGGCCCAGCGCGGCCTGATGCCGGTGCCCGGCGGCTACACCTGGCGCACCGACAGCCGCCTGACCCTGCCGTCGCCGCTGCGCCTGACCCAGGCCCATGCCCAGGCCTTTGTGCGGGCGCTGCAATGCCCGGCCAAGCTGATCATGGCCGAGCAGGGCATGCTGCATGCCCAGCTGAGCATCAAGGCGCTGCTTGAAGGGTTGCCGGTGGAGGTTGCGACGCTGCCCGGCGGCCATCACCTGCATCTGGACGATGAGGCCGGGGCCGAGCTGGTCGCAGACTGTTTCAAAGCTTTCCTGGGCGTGCCTTGACTTAGCCAAGGCAACTGGGGAAAGGTGTGGTCGATTGCCATGGAGATTCGCATGATCGACCTGTATACCGCCGCCACCCCCAACGGCCATAAGGCGTCTATTGCGCTGGAAGAATTGCAGCTGCCCTATAGCGTGCAGGCGCTGAGCTTCGACAAGAAGGAGCAGAAAAGCCCGGCCTTCCTCAAGATCAATCCCAATGGCCGTATCCCGGCCATAGTCGACCGCGACAACGACGACTTCGCGGTGTTCGAGTCCGGCGCCATCCTGCTCTATCTCGCGGAAAAAACTGGCCAGCTGATTCCCAGCGATGCCAAGGGCCGCTCGCGGGTGATCCAGTGGCTGATGTTCCAGATGGGCGGTGTCGGCCCCATGCAGGGCCAGGCCAATGTGTTCTTCCGTTATTTTCCGGAAAAGCTGCAAGGCCCTATCGACCGTTACCAGCATGAAACCCGCCGCCTCTACGAGGTGCTGAATACGCGCCTGGGCGAGGCCGAATACCTGGGCGGCGACTACAGCATCGCCGATATCGCCACCTATCCCTGGGTGCGGGTCCACGACTGGGCCGGCGTGGCGGTGGAGGGGCTCGACCACCTGCAGCGCTGGATGGATGCGCTGGCGGCACGCCCGGCGGTGCAGCGCGGCCTGCTGGTGCCGCGCCGTGAAGAAAGTGGCGACAAGCTGGTGCAGGCCGCCCAGTCGATGTTGATGAAATGAGTCTGGCTATGCGTCGTTTCTCTGTGTTGCTGCTATTGCTCGCAAGCCCCGCGCTCTGGGCCGCCGATATACCGGGCAGCCGTGACCTGGACAGCCTGCCGCGCTTTGCCGGCAGCAAGATCGTCAGTTTCAAGGAAGTGGCCGAGCAGGAGCGTATCTACCCGCAAGGGGCGATCCGCCGCATCAGTGGCAAGTTGCGTTATGAGCGCGAGGTGCAGGCCAGCGGCTACCTGACCGCGTTGACCTACGAGTTGCCGCGCACGCACTCGGCCAATGAAGGCTTCGCCGCGGCCCGCGGGGCCTTGCAGGCCCAGGATGCCGAGTTGCTCTACTGGTGCGTTGGCCGCGAGTGTGGCTCAAACAGCCTGTGGGCCAACGTGGTGTTCGAAAATGCGCTGCTGTCCGGCTCCGATGAGCAGCAAAGCTATATGTTGCTGCGCCTGGCCGAGCCCAGGCAGGACAACCTGCTGGCGTTGTACAGCATCACCCGGGGCAACAAGCGCGCCTACCTGCACGCCGAACTGCTGCAAGCCAATGCGCCCCTGGGCGAGGTCTTGCCAACCCCGGCCACCTTGCAGCGGCAGTTGAAAAGCAGCGGCGAGTTGCGCCTGCTCAAGCAGGCCGAGCCCAGCGAGGCCTGGGTGGTGTTGCTGGCGCGCAGCCTGAATCTGGACAGCACCTTGCGCGTCAGCATCAGCGGCGCGCAGGCTGAAGCCTGGCGTGAAGCGCTGGTTGAGCAGCGCGTGCGCGCCAGCCGTCTGGAACTGGGTGAGAGTGATGTCAGTGGCGTACAACTCAACGTGCTGCGCTAAGACGCGCTGTCGCAAATCTTGTCATCATCAATAAATCCGGCTCTGCCCCTTGCGGCAGAGCCTTTTTTCGTTGTGCAGGGAGCTGCGTGAATGGCCACTAATGATCGTATGCTGGTGCAGATTCTGCTGCTCGGCCTGTTGGGCGCCAGCCTGTGGGTGTTGGCGCCGTTCTGGTCGGCACTGTTCTGGGCCGCGGTGCTGGCCTTTGCCAGCTGGCCGGTGATGCGCGCCCTTACGCGCCTGCTCGGTGGCCGCCAGGCGGCGGCCGCGGGTGTGCTGACCCTGACCTGGATGGGCCTGGTCGCCGTGCCGCTGGTGATGCTGGGGTTCAATCTGGCCGACCATATCAAGGACCTGACCGCCTTACTGAAGAACTTTCAGTTGCAAGGCCTGCCGCCGGCGCCGACCTGGCTGGCCGGTATTCCCTTGCTGGGCGAGAGCCTGGTGCGTCTGTGGCAGACCGTGGATCAGCAAGGCGCCGCCTTGTTCGCCACTCTGCGGCCCTACCTCGGCCAGGTCGGCAACTGGCTGTTGGCGCGCAGCGCGCAGATAGGCGGGGGCATGCTGGAGCTGGCCTTGAGCCTGGTGCTGGTGTTCTTCTTCTACCGCGATGGCCCGCGCCTGGCGGTGTTCGTCCATAGCCTGCTGGAGCGCCTGATCGGCGATCGCGCCGAACACTATCTGGAACTGGTGGCGGGCACCGTGCAGCGGGTGGTCAATGGCGTGATCGGCACTGCCGCGGCCCAGGGCCTGCTGGCGCTGATCGGCTTCTCCATCGCCGGCGTGCCCGGCGCGCTGCTGCTGGGCCTGCTGACCTTTATCCTCAGCCTGATTCCCATGGGGCCGCCCCTGGTGTGGCTGCCGGCCACCGCCTGGCTGATCTGGCAGGGTGATTACGGCTATGCCCTGTTCCTTGGCTTGTGGGGCATGTTCGTGATCAGCGGCGTGGACAACGTGCTCAAGCCCTACCTGATCAGCCGCGGCGGCAACCTGCCGTTGATCGTGGTGCTACTCGGGGTGTTCGGCGGCATTCTGGCCTTTGGCTTTATGGGCCTGTTCCTCGGTCCGACTCTGCTTGCCGTGGCCTATAGCCTGCTCAGCGACTGGGTGGCGGAGAAAGCCCCGCCGGCCATAGTGGTCTCATCCGATCAACGCAGCTGACTGATCCGCACCACTGCAAACGCCTCGTCTGGCCCGGCTAGACGAGGCGTTTTTATGGCCTGCCATCCATGGCGGCCACCCTTCGGGCCGTCGCTGCGCGACGTTAGAAATGGCTCCCGGCCATTTCTTTATGGCGCGCCATTTCTGGTCGCCATGCTACGGGCCGTCGCTACGCGACGTTAAAAAGTTCCAGACGATTTTTTATGCCTTCTTTACGCCCCTGAGCCTTCTTGCGACTCGTTCCTTTACGCGCTGTTTGCCGACAATTTCGCCATGGCGGCATTCGCCGATGACGGAGAGGTTGCATGAGCATTCTGGATGGCGTGTCCCTGGCATTGGCCCTGGGGCTGTTTATTTACCTTGTGCTAGCGCTGCTGCGCGCCGATCAGGCGTAGGAGGGGCGTATGCACAGTTACGATTTCACCCTGATCCTGGCGTTCTTCGCCATGGTCCTGCTGCCGGCGCCCTTTCTCGGACGTTATCTGTACCGGGTGATGGAAGGCGAGAAAACTTGGCTGAACCCGGTGCTGCAACCGCTCGAGCGACTGTGCTACCGGATCGCCGGGGTCGACAGCCAGACCGAGCAGGACTGGAAAACCTACGCCTTGGCGCTGCTGGCCTTCAGCCTGGTCAGCCTGCTGACGCTGTTCGCCATCCTGCTGCTGCAAGGTGTGCTGCCGCTTAATCCGCAGGGCTTCGCTGGCCTGGAGTGGACCCTGGCGTTCAACACTGCGGTGAGCTTCGTCAGCAACACCAACTGGCAGGCCTACAGCGGCGAGGCGACGCTCAGCTACTTCAGCCAGATGGTCGGCCTGGGCGTGCAGAACTTCGTCAGCCCGGCGGTGGGCCTGGCCGTGCTGGTGGTGCTGTGCCGTGGCATCGCCCGGCGTTCGAGCCATAGCGTCGGCAACTTCTGGGTCGACCTGACCCGCGCCACGCTCTACGGCCTGCTGCCGTTCTGCCTGATCCTGGCGCTGCTGCTGGTCTGGCAGGGCGTGCCGCAGACTCTTCTCGAATACGTCACCGCGCACACCCTGGACGGCAGCGATCAGCTTATCCCGCTGGGCCCGGCGGCCAGCCAGATCGCCATCAAGCAACTGGGCACCAACGGCGGCGGCTTCTTCGGCGTCAACTCGGCGCACCCCTTCGAGAACCCCACGGCCTGGAGCAGCCTGCTGCAGCTGGTTTCGATCCTGCTGATTCCGGCGGCGCTGCTGTTCACCTTCGGCCATTACGTCAAGGACCTGCGCCAGAGCCGGGCGCTGCTGGCCTGCATGCTGATCCTGTTCTGCATCGGCCTGGGCGGCACCCTGTACGCCGAGCACCAGCCGAACCCGGCCCTGGCCGCGCTGCCGATCGAGCAGGGCGCCTCGCTGGAAGGCAAGGAGAGCCGCTTCGGCATCACCGCATCCATGCTGTGGGCGACGGCCACCACGGCGGCCTCCAACGGTTCGGTCAATGCCATGCACGACAGTTTCAGCGCCCTCGGCGGCATGCTGCCGATGCTCAACATGATGCTTGGCGAGGTGATCTTCGGCGGGGTTGGCGCGGGGCTCTACGGCATGTTGCTGTTCGTGCTGATCGCGGTGTTCCTCGCCGGCCTGATGATCGGCCGCAGCCCGGAATACCTGGGCAAGAAGCTCGAAGCCGGCGAAGTGCGTTGGCTGGTGGTTACCCTGCTGGTGATGCCGCTCGGCGTGCTGGTGCTGACTGCCCTGGCGGTAAGCCTGCAAGGCCCGGCGGCGGCCATCAGCAACCCCGGTGCCCACGGCTTTAGCCAGGTGCTGTACGCCTACACCTCGGCCACCGCCAACAACGGCTCGGCGTTCGCCGGTCTCCAAGCGGGCACGCCGTACCACAACCTGATGCT
>DASUOY010000010.1:0-5214 GCA_036276395.1 Pseudomonas sp. | reverse complement strand
TGGATCTGCAGGCGTCGCCGCCCTGGGAAGAGGCCTGCACGGCCCTGCGCTACAGCGGCCATGCGTTGCTTCCCGGCGTGCTGGAAGCCGCGCGCTTTCGTTTCGAGTCGCCCTATGTGCACCTCAAGCAGGTTTTCGCCGCCTACGCGGCAGATTGCTTTAGCCCCGGCCGGCCGCTGCTGGCGGCGGTGGATGGGCTGATGCGGAAGATTTTCAGTGAATTCAGCTTCGATGCCGCCGCCACTCAGGTGGCGACGCCGCTGCTGCAGGTGCTGGAGGAACGCCGCGGCGTATGCCAGGACTTCGCCCACCTGATGCTTGCCTGCCTGCGCTCCATGGGCCTTTCGGCGCGTTATATCAGCGGCTACCTGCTGACTCAGCCGCCACCCGGCCAGCCCCGCTTGATCGGCGCCGATGCCTCGCATGCCTGGGTCTCGGTGTTCTGCCCGCAGCAGGGCTGGGTGGATTTCGATCCGACCAACAATATTCGCCCGGCGCTGGAACATATCACCCTGGCCTGGGGCCGCGACTTTGCCGATGTGTCGCCGCTGCGTGGGGTGATTCTCGGCGGCGGCAGCCATGACCCCGAGGTGCAGGTCACGGTGCTGCCGCTGGCGGACCGCTAAGCCGTAGGGTGCGCCGGGCGCACCAACAGCCCCTGGTTAGGCGGTACGGGTGCTTAGCCCTTGATAGCTTTCCAGGCCCGCGTCGCCAGGCTGACCAGCAGCAGGGCGACGGCCCCGGCGATGATTCCGGCTATGGCGTTGAGCAGGGTCGGCAGCAGGGCGGCGAGCAGGCCGCTGCTGGCCGCGACGCTCGTAGCCAGCTGGTCGATCCACTCCTGGGCGGCATGCACGCCGTGGGTAAGGATGCCGCCGCCGACCATAAACATCGCGGCGGTACCGAGAACCGACAGGGCTTTCATCAGATACGGCGCGGTCAGCAGCAGGCCGCGGCCGAGGGCGCGCTGCAGGCGCGTGCCCAGGCTGTCGCCGCTGCGTTGATTGAGGTACAGGCCGGCGTCATCCAGCTTGACGATGCCGGCCACCAGGCCATAGACCCCGACCGTCATCACCAGGGCGATGGCGGACAGCACCGCGACCTGTTTGCTAAAGCTGGCGGCCGCCACGGTGCCGAGGGTAATGGCGATGATTTCTGCGGAGAGGATAAAGTCGGTGCGGATCGCGCCTTTGATCTTGTCCTTCTCGAAGGCCAGCATATCCACTTGCGGGTCGGCCACGGCGTGCAGCAGTTCCGCGTGCTGGGCCTGATCCTCGGCCTTGCTGTGGAGGAACTTGTGCGCCAGCTTCTCGAAGCCTTCGTAGCAGAGGAAGGCGCCGCCGAACATCAGCAGCGGGATGATCGCCCAGGGCGCGAAGGCGCTGATCAGCAGGGCGGCCGGCACCAGAATCAGCTTGTTCTTCAGCGAGCCCTTGGCCACCGCCCAGACCACCGGCAGTTCGCGCTCGGCACGCACACCGCTGACCTGCTGGGCATTCAGCGCCAGGTCGTCGCCCAATACCCCGGCGGTTTTCTTGGCGGCCACTTTGGTCATCACGGCCACATCGTCGAGAACGGTGGCGATATCGTCGAGCAGGGTTAACAGGCTAGCGCCGGCCATGGGCGGGATTCCTTTCTACGGGTTCTGAGGGACGAATCGCCCGGCAGAACTGCAGGCGATAGTGCGCAGATTTATACGTGAGTCAGCCCGCATCAGCCATAGGCGGCAGACCCAGGTTTGCCGCCGTGCACGAAAAAACCGCGGTGCAGGTTAGTCGCTGCTATTGCCGCAAGATCCGCTGGCCCCACTGGCATAAGCGGCGAGCAGGCTGCGTAACAGTTCATTGAGGGGCATGGGCGTATCTCCTTGGTGAGTGGAGTGACGTTACGCCTGTGCCCTGCGGTTGGGCTGTTGATTGTCTCGATAGGGGCCATAGGCAGAAGCTGCTGTGGCCTTATGCACAGCCCTTGCGGCAGCGCGCGCTTAGTTGTGCACAAAGACTGTGGAGCGAACTGTGGATAAGGTGGGCGCAGGCGCTTGCAGCCTTAGTCGGGTGGCTCTTTGAGGCCGCTGTACGCTTTTTGATCAGCCAGTTATTTATCGTAGAAACAACAGGTTAGCCTGGTTATTCAGGGCGTTATGGGGTAGCGCCGAAGTTGTCCACGACTACTGTGGGTAGAGCTGTTGATAACTCTGGTATGCCTGTCTGAGAGGCTGATAACGCCTGGTTTTGCGCACATTGGTTGATTTTTGAGCAGCTTGCCGCGGCATGGAAATACGTCATTTCCGCCGCGCCGAGTCAAGCAATAATCGCTTTATTTCAAGGGTTTGCCGCAGGCTGCGGGCATGCGGTGGATAACTTATCCCAGGTTGCTGTGGAGCGATCTGTGGATAAGCTGCGTGTGCTTGCGTTCAGGCCACGGCGGGCCTGGCCTGAACGCGGTAGGTTGTTTTTTGTGCAGCGCCATCCCTGGCGCTCACCCCTTCGGGGCCGTCGCGGAGCGACGTCAAAAATCGCTCCCGGCGATTTTTTGTGCAGTGGGGTGTTTAGTCTTCGAGGGCGCTGATCTGGGTCGAACGGCCGAGCACCTGCAGGGCGCGGTCCGGGTAGTCGGTGATCAGCGCGTGGGCGCCCAGATCGAGCAGGCGGCGCATGCGTGGCTGCTCGTTGATGGTCCACAGCTGCACATTGAGGCCGCGCTGCGCGGCGGTCTTGAGCATGCGCGGGCTGGCGATCAGCAGGCCGTCGTGCTGCTCGGGGATCTGCAGCGCCTGGTAGGAGGGCGACAGCAGGTTGCCCAGGCCGAGCCAGTTGAGCGCCACCAGCAGGCGCACCGAGGTGGGGCCCGCCGAGGTGGCAACCCCCGGGCACTGCTCGCGGAACAGTTGCAGGCTGCGGTCGTAGAAGCTGCCGACCAGTACCTTGTCGAGCTGCTGGTGGGCCTTCAGCGCGGCACACAGCTGCGCCTCCATGCCGACATCCGGCACCTTGATCTCGATCACCTTGGCTTGTGCGGGGAAGGCTGCGAGCACCTCGGCAAAGCTCGGGATGCGCACGCCCTGGCCGCGGTAGGGGTGGCTCTGGCCGCCATCGGCGCTCCAGCGGTAACCGGCGTCCAGCGCCTGCAGTTGCGCCAGGCTGTGCGCGGCGACTGCGCCCTGGCCATTGGTGGTGCGCTCCAGGGTGCGGTCGTGGATCACCACCAGCTCGCCGTCGCTGGACAGCTGCAGGTCCATTTCCAGCATATCCACGCCCAGGTCGCTGGCGCGTTGGAAGGCGAACAGGCTGTTCTCCGGCCACAGGCCCTTGCCGCCACGGTGGGCGATGACCAGGGGGCGTTCGCCCAGTGCCGCAAGCACGGGCGGTTGGCTGGCCGGGCGGCTGGTTTGCGCCAGGGTGAGCAGAGTGACGGTAAGCAGCAACAGCGGGATCAGCAGAAAACGGGCAAGGCGTAGCATGGAGTGTTTCCAGGGAGTCGGTGAGGGGCGGCGGCCGGACTATGCCAAAGGCCGGCGCGGCCGGCGAGTGACGGATGGCGACAGCCGACACTCCTTTGGTGACAGCCAGGGTTCAGCCTAGGGCTGGCTTGTTTTAGCCAGCCAGCAGCCAGGCACCGCCTAGCGCGCTGACACCGCCGGCCAGGCGAACCAGTGACGCCGCCGCTTGTGGTAACAGGCGTACCAGGGCGTAACCGCTGGCATGCAGGGCGGCGGTAGCGAGCAGAAAACCTGCGGCATAGCCATAGGGGCTGGCCAGCGCCGGCAGTTCCAGGCCGTGGGCGACGCCGTGGCTTAGGGCGAACAGCGCGGTCAGGGTGATGGAGACCAGCATCGGCAGGCGGATGGCCACGGCCACCAGCAGACCGAAGGCCAATACCGAGGCGGCGATGCCGGTTTCCATCAGCGGAATCTGCAGGCCGTTAAAGCCCAGGAGGCCGCCCACCAGCATGCTGGCGACAAAGGTCAGCGGCAGCGCCCAGCGCAGTGCGCCTGCTTGCTGCGCGGCCCACAGGCCGACGGCGAGCATCGCCAGCAGATGATCCAGGCCCAGTAACGGGTGGCTTATGCCGGCCAGCACGCCTGCATGCTCGTGACCGGCGTGGGCAAAGGCCAGAGCCGGGCTGAGAAACAGGGCAATGGCGAACAGGGTTTTGCGCAGGTTCATCAGGTGTCTCCTTGACTGGATATGGCACGTAATCAGGCAGCCGTGAGCATGCCGTGGCGTTCGATAAAGGCGATGATCTGCTCCAGACCCTGGCCGATCTTCTGGTTGCTGAACACAAACGGCTTGTCGCCGCGCATCTTCAGGGTGTCGCGTTGCATCACTTCGAGGGAGGCGCCGACCAGCGGGGCCAGGTCGATCTTGTTGATCACCAGCAGGTCGGACTTGCAGATGCCCGGGCCGCCCTTGCGCGGCAGCTTGTCGCCGGCCGACACGTCGATCACATAGATGGTCAGGTCCGACAGCTCGGGGCTGAAGGTGGCCGAGAGGTTGTCGCCGCCGGATTCGACGATGATCAGGTCCAGCCCCGGAAAGCGCCGGTTGAGCTGATCGACCGCTTCCAGGTTGATCGAGGCGTCCTCGCGGATTGCCGTGTGCGGGCAGCCGCCGGTTTCCACGCCGATGATCCGCTCCGGCGCCAGGGCCTGGTTGCGCACCAGAAACTGCGCGTCTTCCTGGGTGTAGATATCGTTGGTCACCACCGCCAGGTTGTAGCGCTCGCGCAGGGCCAGGCACAGGGCCAGGGTCAGGGCGGTCTTGCCGGAGCCGACCGGGCCACCGATGCCGATACGCAGGGGTTGGCTGTTCATCTTCAAGTCTTCCTTATCATCAAGAACGGAATAAACGACTGTACTGGCGCTCGTGCGCCATGCTCGCCAGGGCCAGGCCGAAGGCGGCGCTGCCCCAGTGTTGCGGTTCTAACTCGCTAGCCTGGCGCTGGGCCTGATCGAGCAGCGGCAGCAGTTGCGAGGTCAGGCGCTGGGCGGCTTGCTGGCCCAATGGCAGGGTCTTCATCAGCACCGCCAGTTGGTTTTCCAGCCAGCCCCAGAGCCAGGCGGCGAGGGCATCCTGCGGTTCGATCTGCCAGGCACGCGCCGCCAGCGCCCAGCCGACGGCCAGGCCGGGTTCGTCCAGCTCGCTGAATAGCTGCTGCGCCGGCTGATCCAGCTCCGGCAGGCCGCTTAGCAGTTGCTGCAGGGAGTAACCCATC
>DASUOY010000009.1:0-3299 GCA_036276395.1 Pseudomonas sp. | reverse complement strand
AATCGGTGATCCTCAATCAGGTCACCTACGGCATCGCCGTACGCATGGCCGTGCTGTCCATGACCATGAGCGGGCAGAACGCCCAGCGCCAATTCAACGCCGAGGAGTCCAACTGATGCGTACCGCTATCCTCGGCGCCCGAGTTATCGATCCCGCCAGCGGCCTCGACCAGGTCGCGGATCTGTTTATCGAAGATGGCAAGATTGCCGCCATCGGCCAGGCGCCCGCCGGCTTTGTCGCGCAAAAGAGCCTCGATGCCCAGGGCCTGGTGGCCGCCCCCGGGCTGGTCGACCTAAACGTCGCCCTGCGCGAACCGGGTTACAGCCGCAAGGGCAGCATCGCCACGGAAACCCTGGCCGCAGCCGCCGGCGGCGTCACCAGCCTGTGCTGCCCGCCCTTTACCAAACCGGTGCTGGACACCCCGGCGGTGGCCGAGCTGATTCTCGACCGCGCCCGCGAAGCAGGACACACCAAGGTGTTCCCGATCGGCGCCCTGAGCAAGGGTCTGGAAGGCGAGCAGCTAGCCGAACTGGTGGCCCTGCGCGACGCCGGTTGCGTGGCCTTCGGCAATGGTCTGGACAGCTTTCGCAATAACCGCACCCTGCGCCGCGCCCTGGAATACGCCGCCACCTTCGATCTGACGGTGATCTTCCACTCCCAAGACCATGACCTGGCCGAAGGCGGCCTGGCCCACGAAGGCACCACCGCCAGCTTCCTCGGCCTGCCGGGCATTCCGGAAAGCGCCGAGACCGTGGCCCTCGCCCGCGATCTACTGCTGGTGGAGCAGACCGGCGTGCGCGCCCATTTCAGCCAGCTGACCAGCGCCCGCGGCGCCCAGCTGATCGCCGAGGCTCAGGCCCGCGGCCTGCCGGTAACAGCCGATGTGGCGCTGTACCAGCTGATCCTCACCGACGAGGCGCTGAGCGATTTCTCCAGCCTGTATCACGTGCAACCGCCGCTGCGCACCCACGCGGATCGTGACGGCCTGCGCGCGGCAGTAAAGAGCGGGGTGATCTCGGCCATCTCCAGCCATCACCAACCCCATGAACGCGACGCCAAGCTGGCACCCTTTGGCGCCACCGAGCCAGGCATCAGCAGCGTACAACTGCTGCTGCCGCTGGCGATCAGCCTGGTGCAGGACGGCCTGCTCGATCTGCCGACCCTGCTCGCGCGCCTGTCCAGCGGCCCGGCCAAGGCCCTGCGCCTGCCTGCCGGCCGCCTGGCCGTGGGCGCGCCAGCCGACCTGCTGCTGTTCGACCCCAAGGCCCAGACCCTGGCTGGCGAGAGCTGGTATTCCAAGGGCGCCAACTGCCCCTTTATCGGCCATTGCCTGCCGGGCGCTGTGCGCTACACCCTGGTCGACGGGCGGATCAGCTACCAGGCTTAAGCCAGACCGAAACCAAACAAACCCGCCTGCTGCGGGTTTGTTGTATTGATTTGCGGCGCCAGCTCAAAAGGGGTAATGGGCCTCCAGCCCGTACTTTCTATAGAGGGCACGCAAGCTGCCGTCCTCCTTCATCCGCCGCAGCTCCTCGTCGTAACGCTCGGCCAGCGCGGCCAAGCCCGGGTAGGTCGAGGCTTTGACGAAGGTGTTGTAGTAGGCCTCGCTCTTGATCGGCTTGGGCAGGTAGCCGATACGCTCGGCATAGCCGCCCTGACGCGCGCCGTAGAGAGTCACCATGGCCGGCAGCGGTACGGTGTCGATACGCCTGTGCAGCAGTTTCTGCATCTGCAGCGCGTTCTGGGTCACCAGATCGGTATGCCAGACGCCCGCTGCGACCGCCGCCCAGAACTCCTGGGTATAGGAAAAGCCCTGGGTCGCGCCGACCCTCAGCCCTTGCAGATCCTCCATGCGCTGGTAATTCCAGCGCCCCAGATTTTCCTTGAGCACGAAGAAGTACCAGTTGTTGTGGATATGCGCTTCGCGGGCATAGAGCAGATAGGGCGTGCGTTCGTCCTTAAGGGAATAGGTGAACACCATGTCGTACAACCTGCCCCGCCGCCAGTTGCTCTCCAGGCGCGCGGAGGACAACTCCAGGACAATCCGGTAGGGCACGTCGAGACGACCCAGGATATGCGCCAGCACATCGACGTCGAGCCCCTTGATCACACCATCACGGGGGTCGACATAGCGCACCGGCTCCTCGGGAATACCGCCAATCACCAACTCCCTGGCCTGCGCCCCGGCCATGCACAGCCCTAGCGACAGCGCGCAGAGCCAGACCCGGACAGCCATGGATAAGCGCATACAGCCCTCCCGAACAGCCCCCTGGCAAACCGCCCGCCGCGACCGGCTCACCCTCAGCGGCAGTGGCGCGGCCTGCTTAGCCTGCGTGAGCGCTTACTCGGCCTGGCGCGATGCGGCGGCATTGCGCACCGATACCTGGTCGTTGAGCGTCCAGAAGTCGTAGAGCACACCGAGCAGAAACAGGCCGCCGGTAAACAGATAGATAATCCCACTGATCCACTTGCCCTGATACATGCGATGCACGCCGAAGATGCCGAGGAAAGTCAGCAGGATCCAGGCCACGTTGTAGTCGGTATCGCCGGCGGTAAAGCGCAGATCGGCCTCGCGATCCATGGCCGGAATCAGGAACAGATCGACTATCCAGCCGATAAACAACAAGCCCAGGGTGAAAAACCAGATGGTGCCGGTCACAGGCTTGCCGTAATAGAAGCGGTGGGCACCGAGAAAACCGAAAATCCACAACAGATAGCCAATGACCTTGCTATGGGTGTCTTGTTTTGGGTTCAAGCCGAACTCCTAAATTGCGCGGGGGAAGGAAGCCGGCAACGCATGCAGGCCGCCGGGAACTGAAAGATTGAAAGAGACACGCCAGGCGGATATCCCGCCCAAGCGGATGTGGACAGGCTCGCCGCAGTTCAGCGGGACCGGCAGACAGCAGCCAGCCCCGCATGGACTTCAGCGAAAGTGCTTACCCGGGTCTTCTTGACTGACTTCCAGGGACAAGCCCTGAGTCATGCTGGTCAGGTGCTCGCCGTCGGACTCCGAGCCGAGCTTGATCATCAGGCGCAGGTCGTTGGCCGAGTCGGCATACAGCAGGGCATCTTCATAGGTGATCTCGCCCTGGCTGTAGAGGTTGTACAGCGCCTGGTCGAAGGTCTGCATTCCCAGCTCGGTGGAGCGTTTCATCAGTGCCTTGAGTTCGTGCACCTCGCCCTTGCGGATCAGGTCGGCGGCCAGTGGGGTATTGATCAACACCTCGATCACCGCGCGGCGGCCCTTGCCATCCGGGGTCGGGATCAGCTGCTGGGCCACGATGGCCTTGAGGTTCAGC
>DASUOY010000008.1:0-4873 GCA_036276395.1 Pseudomonas sp. | reverse complement strand
CACCTCAATGATCGGACCGGCTTCGCCGCCAACGATTTCCAGCAGCAAAGCGCTGGCGCGCTCCATGGCCTCACGAGCCAACTGCCAATCCACGCCACGCTCGAAGCGGTGCGAGGAATCGGTATGCAGACCATAGGAGCGGGCCTTGCCGGCAATGGCAATGGTGTCGAAGAAGGCGCTCTCAAGGAACAGGTCGCGAGTCTTGTCGCTCACGCCGCTGTGCTCGCCGCCCATAACCCCGGCAATCGCCAAAGCTCGATTGTGGTCGGCGATAACCAGGGTGTCGGCACGCAGGCTGACTTCCTGACCATCGAGCAGAACCAGCTTCTCGCCTTCTTCAGCCATACGCACGCGGATACCGCCATTGATCTCGGCGAGATCAAAGGCATGCATAGGCTGACCCAGTTCGAGCATCACATAGTTGGTGATATCAACAGCCGCATCGATGCTGCGCACGCCGGCTCGGCGCAGACGCTCGACCATCCACAAGGGCGTCGGCTTGGACAGATCGACATTGCGCACCACGCGCCCGAGGTAACGCGGGCAGGCTTGCGCGGCCAACACTTCGACCGGGCGCACTTCATCGTGGCTAGGCGCCACTGCGGCGATAACCGGACGAGTGACTGGCGCGGCATAGAGCGCGCCAACCTCGCGGGCCAGACCGGCCAAGGACAGACAATCTCCGCGGTTCGGCGTCAGATCGACTTCGATGCTGGCATCATCCAGATCGAGATAGGTGCGGATATCCTGACCAACTGGTGCGTCAGTCGGCAGCTCCATCAAGCCATCATTCTCTTCACTGATCTGCAGCTCGGAAGCCGAACACAGCATGCCGTTCGACTCCACGCCACGCAGCTTGGCCTTCTTGATCTTGAAGTCGCCCGGCAGTTCGGCGCCGATCATGGCAAACGGAATCTTGATGCCCGGGCGCGCATTCGGTGCGCCGCACACCACCTGGAAACTTTCTGCGCCATTGCTGACCTGGCACACACGCAGCTTATCGGCATCCGGATGCTGCTCGGTGCTCAGCACCTCACCCACCACCACACTACTGAACACCCCGGCAGCCGGGGTCACGCTATCTACTTCCAGGCCCGCCATGGACAGGCGCGCCACCAGCTCGTCACGGGAAACCTGCGGGTTT
This sequence comes from Pseudomonas sp., assembly GCA_036276395.1. Lineage (GTDB taxonomy): Bacteria > Pseudomonadota > Gammaproteobacteria > Pseudomonadales > Pseudomonadaceae > Aquipseudomonas. Next base: position 3,729 of record DASUOY010000008.1, on the reverse strand, counting down.
ACCCAGCTACGCAGCCACTGTTCACTGAATTTCATCCTGCTCTCCTCAACAATTCGATTGGGTCATGCGGCTCTAGCGAAATTGCGCCAGGAATCGCAGGTCGTTATCGAAGAACAGACGTAAGTCGTTGACGCCGTAACGCAACATCGCCAAGCGCTCGACGCCCATGCCGAAGGCAAAACCCTGGTATTTCTCAGGGTCGATACCGGACATGCGCAGCACGTTCGGGTGCACCATGCCGCAGCCCATGACTTCCAGCCAGCCAGTCTGCTTGCACACGCGGCAGCCTTTACCGCTGCACATCACGCACTGCATATCGACTTCCGCCGACGGCTCGGTGAACGGGAAGAACGAAGGACGGAAACGCACACCCAGAGGCTTCTCGAAGAACACTCGAAGGAACTCTTCGATGGTGCCCTTGAGATCGGCAAAGCTCACGTTCTCGTCGACCAGCAGGCCTTCGACCTGGTGGAACATCGGCGAGTGAGTGATATCGGAATCACAGCGATAGACGCGACCGGGGCAGACGATACGGATCGGCGGCTGCTGGGATTCCATGGTGCGCACCTGCACCGGCGAGGTGTGGGTGCGCAGCAACATATTCGCGTTGAAATAGAAGGTGTCATGCATCGCCCGGGCCGGGTGGTGGCCGGGGATATTGAGCGCTTCGAAGTTGTGGTAATCGTTTTCCACTTCCGGGCCTTCGGCGATGCCGTAGCCAATCCGGGTGAAAAACTGCTCGACACGCTCCAGAGTCCGGGTCACAGGATGCAGGCCACCCGAGGCCTGGCCACGACCGGGCAAGGTGACGTCGATGCGTTCGGCCGCCAGCTTGGCGCTCAGCGCCGCCTCTTCCAGCAGTGCCTTACGGCTGTTCAGGGCATCCTGCACACGCTCTTTGGCCGCATTGATCAGAGCCCCGGCTTGCGGACGCTCCTCGGCCGACAGATTGCCCAGGGTCTTCATCACCTGAGTCAACTCGCCTTTCTTGCCCAGATAGTGAACCCGCAGCTGCTCCAGGGCATTCACATCGTCGGTGTGGCTAACGGCCTCAAGCGCTTGCGAGACCAGCACATCCAGATTTTCCATTTACAGACTCCAGATACGAAATAGGGGAAGAGCTTGAAGGCTCTTCCCCTATTGGTGACGTTCAACACCGGGCGAGCCCGGTGATTGTCGGGGACTTAAGCCAGTACGGCTTTCGCTTTCTCGACAATCGCAGCAAACGCCGCTTTTTCGTTCACTGCCAGATCAGCCAATACCTTACGGTCGATCTCGATGGACGCTTTTTTCAGGCCGGCAATGAAACGGCTGTAGGACAGACCGTTAACACGAGCACCAGCGTTGATACGGGCGATCCACAGGGCGCGGAACTGACGCTTCCTCTGACGGCGGTCGCGGTAGGCGTATTGGCCTGCCTTGATCACAGCCTGCTTGGCAACGCGGAATACGCGCGAACGCGCACCGTAGTAGCCTTTAGCGAGTTTCAGAATCTTTTTGTGACGCTTGCGAGCGATAACGCCGCGCTTAACACGAGCCATGAGTAATTTCCTCTATCTTGACCGATTAACGAACGCGCAGCATGCGCGCCACTTTTGCTACGTCAGACGGATGCACCATGGTGCTACCGCGCAGTTGACGCTTACGCTTAGTGGACATCTTGGTCAGGATGTGGCTCTTGAAAGCGTGCTTGTGCTTGAAGCCATTAGCGGTTTTGAGAAAACGCTTGGCTGCACCACTCTTAGTTTTCATCTTTGGCATGTTCGGATACTCCGCATTCAGTTGATAAACATAACCGCAAGGCCTGCCGTGCCCTGGTGGTTACTTCTTCTTTTTGGGGGCGATGACCATGATCAGCTGGCGTCCTTCCATCTTTGGATGCTGTTCAACGGTGCCGTATTCAGCAAGGTCACCTTCAACCCGCTTCAACAACTCCATGCCCAGCTCCTGATGCGCCATCTCACGGCCGCGGAATCGAAGCGATACCTTGGCCCTGTCCCCATCACTAAGGAAACGTACCAGGTTGCGTAGTTTTACCTGGTAATCCCCTTCCTCCGTCCCTGGACGAAACTTGATTTCTTTAACCTGGATCTGCTTCTGGTTTTTCTTCGCAGCAGCGATCTGTTTCTTCTTTTCGAAGATCGATTTGCCGTAGTCCATGACCCGGCAAACCGGAGGAATCGCATCAGCGGAAATTTCCACCAGATCCAGCTTGGATTCTTCAGCGATTCTAAGCGCTTCATCAATCGAGACGATGCCAATTTGCTCGCCGTCAGCGCCAATTAACCGAACCTCGCGTGCCGAGATATTCTCGTTGATCGGGGCCTTCGGTGCAGCTCGTTTATCTTGTCTCATTTCACGCTTAATAATGATTACTCCAAATCTTGGCGACCACGCCGGGAAACCGCCTGCGCGAGGAATTCAGCGAATTGGGTGACGGGCATGGAGCCCAGATCAGCACCTTCACGGGTACGCACGGCGACAGTTTGCGTCTCTACTTCCCGATCCCCTATAACCAAGAGATAAGGAACCTTGAGCAAAGTATGCTCGCGGATTTTAAAGCCAATTTTTTCGTTTCTCAAGTCAGACTTGGCACGAAATCCGCTCTGGTTGAGTGTTTTTTCCACTTCCAGGGCAAAATCGGCCTGTTTATCAGTGATATTCATCACCACTGCCTGAGTCGGCGCCAGCCAGGCCGGGAACGCACCTTCGTAGTGCTCGATCAGAATCCCGATAAAGCGCTCGAAAGAGCCAAGAATCGCACGGTGCAACATAACCGGATGCTTACGGCTGTTGTCCTCACTGACATACTCAGCCCCCAGGCGTACCGGCAGGTTGAAATCGAGCTGCAGGGTACCACACTGCCAGACGCGACCCAGACAATCCTTCAGTGAGAACTCGATCTTCGGCCCATAGAAGGCACCCTCGCCCGGCTGCAGGTCATAAGGCAAGCCAGCACTGTCCAACGCAGACGCCAGCGCAGCCTCGGCACGATCCCACAGCTCATCGGAACCCACACGCTTCTCTGGACGGGTCGACAGCTTGAGCTGGATATCGCTAAAACCGAAATCGGCGTAGACAGCCTGGGTCAGCCTGATGAAATCGGCGGACTCGCTCTGCATCTGCTCTTCGGTGCAGAAGATGTGCGCATCATCCTGGGTAAAGCCACGCACGCGCATGATGCCGTGCAGCGCGCCGGACGGCTCGTTGCGGTGACAGGCACCGAACTCGGCCAGACGCATCGGCAGCTCGCGGTAGCTCTTCAAACCCTGATTGAACACCTGCACATGGCACGGGCAGTTCATCGGCTTGATCGCGTAATCGCGGCTTTCCGACTCAGTGGTAAACATGTTTTCCGCGTAGTTGGCCCAGTGCCCGGACTTCTCCCACAGCGAACGATCGACCACCTGCGGCGTCTTGATCTCCAGATAACCATGCTCACGCTGCACGCCACGCATGTACTGCTCAAGCACCTGGTACAGAGTCCAGCCATTGGGGTGCCAGAACACCATGCCCGGCGCTTCTTCCTGGGTATGGAACAGGTTCAGGCGCTTGCCAATCTTGCGGTGGTCGCGCTTCTCGGCTTCTTCGATGCGCTGGATATAAGCCGCCAGCTGCTTCTTGTCAGCCCAGGCCGTGCCATAGACGCGCTGCAACTGCTCATTCTTGGCATCGCCGCGCCAGTAGGCGCCCGACAATTTGGTCAGCTTGAAAGCTTTAAGGAAGCGC
>DASUOY010000007.1:0-10647 GCA_036276395.1 Pseudomonas sp. | reverse complement strand
ATCCAGCTGGCCTTCTGCAGGCGGCTGACGATGGGCGTGGCGCTGCCTGCATCGAACACCAGCTCGCGGTAGGGTTCGTCCTCGATCAGGGTCACGCCGAACTCGTCGAGCAGCGCCGCCACGGCGTCGCGCTTGGCTTCGCTGTAGCGCACCGCCGAGGGGTTCTGGAAGGTCGGGATCAGGTAGGCGAAGGCCGGCTTGTGGTTTTCCAGGCGCTGGCGCAAGGCGTCGATCTGCGGGCCGTCGGCTTCCTGGGGCACGGCGATGCAGTCGGCGCCGAACAGCTGGAAGGCCTGCAGCGCGGCCAGGTAGGTCGGCGCCTCGAGCAGCACTTCGGTGCCCGGGTCGATAAACAGCTTGCTGGCCAGATCCAGGGTCTGCTGCGAACCGCTGACGATCAGCACCTGGCTGGCCTCGCAGGGCACACCCAGGGCACGGGCCTCGGCGGCAATCGCCTCACGCAGCGCCGGCTCGCCTTCGCTCATGCCGTACTGGCCCATGCTGGCCGGCATCTCGGCCCACTCGACCTTGGGCAGCATGGGTTCGGCAGGCAGGCCGCCAGCAAACGACATGACTTCCGGACGCTGCGCTGCGGCGAGGATTTCACGGATCAGGGAGCTTTTCAGGCGGGCAACACGTTCGGAGAAGGCCATGGATATCACCGGTAGCAAAGGCAAATAAAAATAGGTCAAACTGTTTGACCGAAACTCTGTTTGATCGAAACTACGACACCCAGAGCAAATACGTCAATAGGCTTGACCTTAATGCTTGACCTAAAAAACGTTACGACCCAACAAACGGCCATGGAGGCCTTCTTCTTCGGCTACCAGGCGTTTACCGCCAAGGCCGATGAAATGCTGGCGCGCCGCGGCCTGTCGCGGGTGCACCACCGCATTCTGTTCTTTATCGCCAAGTACCCGGGGCTGAGCATGAAGGAGCTGCTGGCCTATCTGGGCGTGAGCAAGCAGGCGCTGAATACGCCGCTGCGCCAGTTGCTGGAAATGGACCTGGTGCAAAGCCTGACCGCCGAGGATGACAAGCGTAAGCGCCTGCTCGGTTTTACCGCCGAAGGCGCCAAGCTGGAACAGGCCCTGCGCCGCGAACAGGCCAAGCTGCTGCAACGAGCGTTCAACGAAGTGGGTGAAGAGGCGGTGAACGGCTGGTTGCAGGTCAATCAGACCCTGGGCAATAGCCATCAAAACGGAGCGAGCGAAAGCTAAACGCAGCGACTGTTCGGTTGCAGCGGGAAAACTGTACCGCTATTTCCAGCGCACACTTGAAAACTGTTCCGCTCTTTGCCCGCCCCGCTGTACCGCGACGCCCTGCCCGGCGCCCCTTAGGCTGATCAGCACCGCCCGCGAGTGCTGCCGCCATGACCACCGAACTGCTGATCGCCTTTATCGCCTTTGCCTTTGTCACCTCGGTGACGCCGGGGCCGAACAATATGATGCTGCTGGCCAGCGGGGTGAACTTCGGCCTGCGCCGCAGCATCCCGCATATGCTCGGCATCAGCCTGGGTTTTATGCTGCTGGTGGCCGCGGTGGGCCTGGGGCTCGGCCAGCTGTTCGAGCAGGTGCCGCTGCTCTATAGCGTGCTGCGCTATCTGGGCGCGGCCTACCTGCTGTACCTGGCCTGGAAGATCGCCCGCTCCGGTGCGCCGCAAGATGGCGACAAGCCGGTGGGCAAGCCCTTTACCTTTGTGCAGGCGGCGGCCTTCCAGTGGGTCAACCCGAAAGCCTGGATCATGGCGATCGGCGCCATCACCACCTACACCCCGCAAGAGAATTTCGTGGTCAATGTGCTGCTGATTGCGGCACTCTTTGCCCTGGTCAACTGCCCCAGCGTGGGGCTGTGGACGGTGGCCGGCAGCCTGCTGCGCAACTGGCTGAACAACGCCCGGGCCCTGCGCGCCTTCAATATCGGCATGGCCCTGCTGCTGGTGGCCTCGCTCTACCCCATCTTCGCCGACACTGGACTGCTCTGATGCACGACCTGTCTCAACCGCGTTTACGGCCACTGGCAGACACTTCCACTTCGGCGGTGGTGGCCGGTTTTATCGCCATGCTCACCGGCTACACCAGCTCCCTGGTGTTGATGTTCCAGGCCGGCCAGGCCGCTGGCCTGACTAACGGGCAGATTTCCTCGTGGATCTGGGCACTGTCGATCGGCATGGCGATCTGCTGCATCGGCCTGTCGCTGCGCTACCGCGCGCCGATCATGATCGCCTGGTCCACCCCGGGGGCAGCCTTGCTCGTCACCAGTCTGCCTGGCGTGCCCTACGGCGATGCCATAGGTGCCTATATCCTGGCTTCCGGCCTGATCGTGCTGATCGGCCTGACCGGCACCTTCGACCGCCTGATGCGGCGCATCCCCGCCTCCATCGCCGCCGCCCTGCTGGCCGGGGTGCTGTTCAAGATCGGCCTGGAAATCTGTGGCGCCGCCGAGCAGCAACCCGTGCTGGTGCTGGCCATGCTGCTCGCTTATCTGTTCGGCAAGCGCCTGTGGCCGCGCTATGCGGTGCTCGCGGCGCTGATCGTCGGCACGCTGCTGGCCGGTATTTTCGGCTTGTTGAACTTCGAGCACTTTGAACTGCAACTGGCCGCACCCGAGTGGACCACGCCGAGCTTCTCCCTGGCTGCGGCCATCAGCATTGGCATTCCGCTGTTTATCGTCGCCATGGCCTCGCAGAACCTGCCGGGCATGACCGTGCTGCGCGCCAATGGCTATGACGTGCCGGCCAGCCCGCTACTGACCAGCACCGGCCTGGCCTCGATACTGCTGGCGCCCTTCGGCAGCCATGGCATCCATATGGCTGCCATCAGCGCGGCGATCTGCGCCGGCCCCGAGGCCCATGAAGACCCGAAAAAGCGTTACACCGCCGCCATCTGGTGCGGGCTGTTCTACGGTATCGCCGGGATCTTCGGCGCCACCCTGGCCGCCCTGTTCGCCGCCCTGCCCAAGGCGCTGATCCTGTCCATCGCGGCACTTGCACTGTTCGCCTCGATCATCGGCGGCCTGACCCAGGCCATGAGCGAGCCCAAGGAGCGTGAAGCGGCGCTGATCACCTTTCTGGTAACCGCCTCGGGCATGACTCTGTTCGCCGTTGGCTCGGCCTTCTGGGGCATAGTCGCGGGCCTGCTGACCCTGGCGATTCTTAACTGGGGCAAACGGGACGCGTGATCGACAAAAGGCAGGTATAAAAATGGCTGGGAGCGATTTTTAACCTCGCGAAGCGACGGCCAGAAAGGTGGCGGCCATGGATGGCGCGCCATAAAAAACGGGCCTATGCATAACGCATAAGCCCGTTTTTGTTACCACCGCCGCAATCAGCCGCGCTGGCGCTTGGGCAGCACATCCTTGAGTTTGGCGTGCATATTGCGCAGGGTTTTCTCAGTGCTTTCCCAGTCGATGCAGGCATCGGTGATGGAAACGCCGTACTTGAGCTGGCTGAGGTCCTTGGGAATCGACTGGTTGCCCCAGCCCAGGTGGCTTTCCACCATCAGGCCGACGATAGACTGGTTGCCTTCGAGGATCTGATTGGCGACGTTGTCCATCACCAGCGGCTGCAGGGCCGGATCCTTGTTGGAGTTGGCGTGGCTGCAGTCAACCATGATGTTCGGCCGTATGCCGGCTTTTGTCAGTTCCTGCTCACAAACGGCAACACTGACCGAATCATAGTTGGGCTTGCCGTTGCCGCCGCGCAGCACCACATGGCCATAGGCATTGCCCTTAGTGGTGACGATGGAGACGCCGCCTTCCTGGTTGATGCCAAGGAAACGGTGCGGGCTGGACACCGACTGCAGGGCGTTGATGGCCACGGTCAGGCCGCCATCGGTGCCGTTCTTGAAGCCAACCGCCGAGGACAGGCCCGAAGCCATCTCGCGGTGGGTCTGGGATTCGGTGGTGCGCGCGCCGATGGCCGACCAGCTGATCAGGTCCTGCAGGTACTGCGGGGAGATCGGGTCCAGGGCCTCGGTAGCGGTGGGCAGGCCCATTTCCGCCAGGTCGCGCAGCAGCTGGCGACCGATATGCAGGCCATCCTGAATCTTGAACGAATCATCCATAAACGGATCGTTGATCAGGCCTTTCCAGCCGACTGTGGTACGCGGCTTCTCGAAATACACGCGCATGACCAGATACAGACTGTCCGACAGCTCGGCGGCCAGGGCCTTGAGGCGCTCGGCATACTCGTGGGCGGCCTTGATATCGTGGATCGAGCATGGGCCCACCACCACGAACAGGCGATGATCCTTGCCATCGAGGATATTGCGGATCACCTCGCGGCCACTGACAACGGTGCGCAGCGCGGCGTCGGTCAGCGGAATCTCGCGCTTGAGCTGTGCTGGGGTGATCAGGGTTTCGTTGGAGGCAACGTTCAGGTCATCAATCGGTAAATCAGCCATCGTGCTATTCATCTTTCAGAGTCATCAGGTCACGGGTGCCGGCCGCCAGCGATCCCCGTGTGGCGGAGCACAGCAATATGAGCACAGCGGGGAAGCCGAACCTTAGCGCGTAAGGGCCGGCGCGACAATGGGCCTGGGCGGGTTAAACGCTGGGGGGAGGAAAATCAGTGGTTCAAGCTGGCCTGGGAAAACTCGACCGCATGCTGGGCGATCCACTCCTGGGCCACCACCTCGACCGACAGGGCATGACCCAGTTCCAGTTCACGCTGGTGACGATAGTGTTCGATCTGGCAAACCTGCTCGACCATCCGGGCGCGGAACAGCGTGTCCTCATCGACAAAGGCGATACCCACCAGAAAACCCTCCTGCTGCTTCTGGCACCAGGCCACCACGCCTGGATAACGGGCATGTTCACCGAACATCGGAATCCGCAATTCAACAGCCGTACCGCGGCGGAAAGAGCGTTTGGCATTGCATGCCACACCACCGAGACTGATATTGTTCAGACGCTGCTTGGGTAACGGCGCATGTTTGCGCACAACCAACTCAACCGGCATATCACTGGGATGACGCAGAAAATGACGCATCTCCGACTACCTCTAATGCCATCAATCCGATATCACAAGGGCAGTATAGTGGCTGAGCTGGAACTGACCGACTTTGATGCGGATCGCCATCTGCTGGCTCTGCCCGGCACTTCACTGTTGATATTTACCAGCATAGGCTGTGCCAGCTGCCGCTGGGCGCGCCGCGAACTACCGGGCTTGAGCCTGCCCGTCGAACGGCTGGTCTGGATAGATGCGGCCGACAACGGCGGTTTAGTGGCGCGTTACGAGGTATTTAGCTTGCCTGCCTTGTTCGTGGTGCATGAAGGCCAATTTTATGGCGCGTTGCACAGCCGCTTGCGCGCCACCGATTTAACCCACGCCCTGGGCCAAGCCCTGGCGGGTTCAGCTGAGGAGCTTCCCTGATGAGTCCATCCCCCCGTATCGGCATTATCGGCGCCGGTGCCATTGGTGGTTTTTATGGCCTGCTGCTGGCCCGTGCCGGCTTCGATGTGCACTTTCTGCTGCGCAGTGAATTCGCCACGGTGGCCAGCCAGGGCCTGCAACTGAACAGCGCCGTACATGGCGCGCTGCATTTGCAACCGGTGCAGGCCTACCGCAGCGCCGCCGAAATGCCGCCCTGCGACTGGCTGCTGGTAGGCGCCAAGACCACCAGCAATGCCGAACTGACCCCCACTATCGTCCAGGCCGCCGCGCCTGGGGCCAAGGTGGTGCTCTTGCAGAACGGCCTGGGAGTTGAAGAAGAACTGCGCCCGCTGCTGCCGGATAGCCTGCATCTGCTCGGCGGCCTTTGCTATATCTGCGCGCACCGCAGCAGCCCTGGCGTGGTCGAGCACCAGGCCCTGGGCGGGGTCAACCTGGGTTATCACTCGGGGCCCGCCGCCGCCCCGGCCGAACGCCAGCTGCTACTCGAACAAGGCACGGCGCTGTTCAAGGCCGCCGGGGTGGATTCCAGCGCAATGGTCGATCTGGAACAGGCGCGCTGGCAAAAACTGGTGTGGAACGTGCCCTACAACGGTCTGGCAGTGCTGCTAAACAGTGCCACCACGGCGCTGATGGGCAACGCAGAGAGCCGCGCGCTGATCAAGGCCATCATGCAGGAAGTAGCGGATGCCGCTACCGCTTGCGGCCATCAATTGCCGCCCGGCTTTGCCGACAAGCTGCTGAGCGCCACCGACCGCATGCCCGATTACCTGCCGAGCATGTACCACGACTTCGCCTTGCACCGGCCTATGGAGCTGCACGCCATCTACGCCGTGCCCCTGGCCGCCGCGGCCAAGGTCGGTTGCGCCATGCCGCGCACCGAGGCGCTATATCAGGCGCTGCGCTTTCTCGAACAACGCCCGCAATAGGACACAGCCATGAGCAAGGGATTAGGCGACAAACTGGTACTGGCGATTTCCTCCCGGGCGCTGTTCGACCTCAGCGAAAGCCACAGGGTCTATGAAAGCCAGGGCGTCGAGGCCTATCGCCAGTACCAGATCGAGCACGAGGACGAGATTCTCGCCCCCGGCGATGCCTTCCCCCTGGTGGAGAAGCTGCTGAACCTCAACAGCACCCTGCAGCAGCAACGGGTCGAGGTGATCCTGGTGTCGCGCAACAGCGCCGATACCGGCCTGCGCGCCTTCAACTCGATCCAGCATTACAACCTCGGCATCTCCCGCGCCGCCTTCGTCGGCGGGCGCAGCCCCGATCCTTACCTGGCCGCCTTCGGTTGCCAGCTGTTTCTCTCCACCCACGCCGAGGATGTACGCAGCGCCCTGCGTGCCGGTTTCGGCGCGGCCACCATCTTGTCCGGCGGCGCCCGGCGCGCGGCGAGCAATGAACTGCGCATCGCCTTCGACGGCGACGCCGTGCTGTTTTCCGACGAATCCGAGCGGGTCTACCAGCAGGCCGGCCTGGAAGCCTTCCAGAGCCACGAGCGCCAGTCGGCCCGCGAGCTGCTCGGCGGCGGCCCGTTCAAGCCCTTCCTCGCCGCCCTGCACCGCCTGCAACAGGAATTCCCCGAGGAGCAGTGCCCGATCCGCACGGCCCTGGTCACCGCCCGCTCGGCGCCGGCCCATGAGCGGGTGATCCGCACGCTGCGCGAGTGGAATATCCGCCTGGATGAGTCGTTCTTCCTCGGCGGCCTGGAAAAAGCCGCGATCCTGGAAACCTTCGGCGCCGACGTGTTCTTCGACGACCAGGCAGGCCACTGCGAAAAGGCCCGCGAAGTGGTCGCCACCGGCCACGTGCCCCACGGCATAAGCAACGAGCCACAGCTTTAGAAGCTGCCCTTGAGTACACGCCTGCCTGTCAGGCGTTATAACCATTCGTCCTCAAAAGCCGCGCTGGCTTGGACTTATCGACGGCGCTGCTAAGCTCAAATCAGGCCCGCCCGTCAGGCAGTCAAGGAGGCCGGATGATTCGCTCGATTCTCTATGCAACCGATCTGGGCCTGTATGCCCCCTATGTGCTGCAGCATGCGCTGGCGCTGACCCGCGCCTTCAATGCCAAGCTCTATGTGGTGCATGCCGTGGAACCCATGGGGTTGTTTGCCGAGTCGGTACTGCAAACCTACCTGGATGAGGAAAGGCTCAAGGAACTGCGCAAGAACGGTCTGAGCACGGTGATGGCCAGCATCGAGCAACGGGTACTGGAGGGCTTTCGCGACGAGGTGGGCGAAGCCTGCCAGGACCTTGACCTGATCAAGGCGGTGCGGGTGGTGCAAGGGGACCCGCCGCTGGTGATTCTCGACCAGGCGCAACAACTGGGAGTGGATTTGCTGGTACTCGGCAGCCATAGCCATGGCACCGATATGGATATCCCCCTGGGGCGTACCGCCTCACGCCTGGTGCAACTGTCCGAGGCGCCGGTGTACCTGGTGCCCATGCTGCAACACCGTGGCCGTGCCGAGCTGTAAAGCGATAACGCTGCAGACTTGAAAAAATGATCTAGAACTAACGCTTAAACCATTAATCTGGTTATATAAAAACGCCGGTAACCTGAACGGCCGCCTATCCGCTTGAGGGATCCTTATGAAGCTTCAGCAACTGCGCTACATCTGGGAAGTCGCGCATCACGACCTCAACGTCTCTGCCACGGCACAAAGCCTCTATACCTCGCAGCCGGGCATCAGCAAGCAGATCCGCCTGCTGGAAGACGAACTGGGCGTCGAAGTGTTCGCCCGCAGCGGCAAGCACCTGACCCGCGTCACCCCCGCTGGCGAGCGCATTATCAACACCGCCGGGGAAATCCTGCGCAAGGTCGAAAGCATCAAGCAGATCGCCCAGGAATTCTCCAACGAGAAGAAAGGCACCCTGTCGATTGCCACCACCCATACCCAGGCGCGCTACGCCCTGCCCCCGGTGATCGGCGCCTTTATCAAGCAATACCCGGACGTGTCCCTGCATATGCACCAGGGCACGCCGATGCAGATCGCCGAAATGGCCGCCGACGGCACAGTGGATTTCGCCATCGCCACCGAAGGCCTGGAACTGTTCAACGACCTGATCATGATGCCCTGCTACCGCTGGAACCGCTGTGTGGCCGTGCCCCAGGGCCACCCCCTGACCAAGCTGCCGAAGCTGACCCTGGAAGCCCTGGCCGAATACCCCATAGTCACCTACGTGTTTGGCTTTACCGGTCGCTCCAAGCTGGACGAAGCCTTCAACCACCGCGGCCTGACGCCCAAGGTGGTGTTCACCGCCGCCGACGCCGACGTGATCAAGACCTATGTGCGCCTGGGCCTGGGCGTGGGCATAGTGGCCAAGATGGCGGTCGACCCCAAGCTCGACCCGGACCTGGTGGTGCTCGATGCCAGCGAACTGTTCGAACCCAGCGTGACCAAAATCGGCTTTCGTCGCGGCACCTTCCTGCGCGGTTTTATGTGCGACTTTATCGAGAAGTTCGCCCCGCACCTGACCCGCGACATGCTGGCCAAGGCCGTGCAATGCCACACCCGGGCCGAGCTGGAAGAGTTGTTCGAGGGGGTTGAACTACCCATTCACTAAGGCAGTGCAGATCCTGTAATAGGGCAGTCGTAGGGTGCGCCGTGCGCACCAAGGCCCATACAGGTGCGCACGGCGCACCCTACCGAATAGATAACCAATGCAAAAGGGCAGCTATAAGCTGCCCTTTTGCATTGCGTCCGCCAAGCCTGGGCCGGTCAGATTGCCGTCGCGCCGCCATCCACCGCCAGGGCCTGGCCGGTGGTAAAGGCTGCGTTGTCGCAGCACAGATAAAGCACTGCGGTGGCGATTTCCTCGACCTTGCCGATGCGCCCGACCGGGTGCATGGCGGCGGCGAACTCGCCCTTCTTCGGGTCGGACTCATAGGCGCGGCGGAACATGTCGGTGTCGATCACCGCCGGGCATACCGCATTGACGCGGATTTTCTTCTTCGCATATTCGACCGCAGCCGACTTGGTCAGACCGATCACCGCGTGCTTGGATGCGGCGTAGATGCTCATCTTCGGCGCCGCGCCCAAACCTGCGACCGAGGCGGTGTTGACGATGGCGCCACCGCCCTGAGCCAACAGCAGCGGGATCTGGTGCTTCATGCACAGCCACACGCCCTTGACGTTGACCCCCATGATGGCGTCGAACTCGCTCTCGCTGCCCTCGGCCAGCTTGCCCTTCTCGATCTCGATACCGGCGTTGTTGAAGGCATAGTCCAGGCGCCCATAAGCACCCAGGGTGCGTTCCATCAGCACCTTGACCTCGGCATCGCGGGTCACGTCGCAACGCACGAACAGCGCATCGCCACCGGCCTCGCGGATCAGCGCGACAGTGCCTTCGCCACCTTCCACATCGACATCGGAAACCACCACCTGCAGGCCTTCATTGGCGAACGCCAGGGCAGTTGCACGGCCAATACCAGCAGCACCACCGGTGACCAGGGCAACCCGGCCGGAAAAGCTCAAGCTCATCTGCGTGTCCTCGCAAGGATTGAAAACTGCGCCGAGTCTAGCCAGCCGCCAGGGGATACGGCAGCACTATCAGGGTGGCGGTGAAAGCCCAATCCAGATGAGTGATTAACGCACCGGGTTATCTATCATTCGAATCGATCAGCAATCATTCGGCCAAGGGACAAACCTTGCCCTGCGCCCGGGCAAGGGCTATCAACAGGCTTTCCGCTCAATGAGAAGCCGCCATGAATGCCCCACTGAATCGCCAGTTCCTGCTTGCCCAACGCCCGGTCGGCCTGCCCAGCCGCGACACCTTCAGCTATGTGGAAAGCGTCGTCGGCGAGCCCGGCCCCGGCCAGATCCTGGTAAAGAACCTGTACCTGTCCCTCGACCCGGCCATGCGTGGCTGGATGAACGACGCCAAATCCTATATCGCCCCGGTCGGCATCGGTGAGGTGATGCGCGCCCTCGGTGTCGGCCAAGTGGTGGCATCGCAGCACCCGGACTTCGCGGTGGGCGACCATGTCAACGGCGCCCTCGGTGTGCAGGATTATTTTCTCGGCGAGCCCAAGGGCTTCTACAAGGTCGACGCCAAGCGCGCGCCATTGCCGCTGTACCTCTCCGCCCTGGGCATGACCGGCATGACCGCCTACTTCGCCCTGCTCGATGTCGGCGCGCCTAAGCCTGGTGAAACCGTGGTGATTTCCGGCGCCGCCGGCGCGGTGGGCAGCATTGCCGGGCAGATTGCCAAGCTCAAGGGCTGCCGTGTGGTCGGCATCGCCGGCGGCGC
>DASUOY010000006.1:0-7403 GCA_036276395.1 Pseudomonas sp. | reverse complement strand
CGGCCCAGGCCGCCGAGGCGGGCAAGACACACAGCCTGCACTACCGCATTCCCCGGGAGGGCACCCTGCTGTGGTTCGACGCCATGGTCATCCCCAAGGATGCGCCCAACCCCCAGGCGGCCCACGCGCTGATGGATTACCTGATGCAGCCCGAGGTTATCGCCGCCATCACCAACACCACCTACTACGCCAACGCAGTGCCGGCGGCCAACCCCAGCGTCGATCCGGCCATCCTCAACGACCCCGGCACCTACCCGGCGCAGGCGGTACGTGCCGGACTCTATACCAAGAACGACAACGCCAAGGCCTTCAACCGCGCCCTGACCCGGGCCTTTAGCCGGCTTAAATCGGGAACCTAGTCGTAGGGACGCTGCGCGCACCGCCTCGCATATGTCGGCGGTGCACGCGACACTGGGCTATTTGAATTTTGGTCCGGACTTGGTGTTATTACCCTTGGCCATGCGATCGTAGAGCACCACGTTGACCGTGGCCGCCAGGTTCATGCAGCCCTGGGTGGGGATATAGATCACCTCCTCGCACCAGGCGCGTATGTCCTTGTCTAGCGAGCCGTCTTCCGGGCCGAAGATATAGATGGCCCGATCCGGGTGGGTGTATTCCGGCAGCGGGCGGGCGCCCTCGACCAGCTCCACGGCGACCGGGGTGCAGCCCAGGGGGATGATCTGCTGCAGATCCTCGACGCCGATCAGCGGAATATCCATATAGATGCGCTTGGTGTCGGTGACGAAATCGCGGGCGCGTTCATAGCGCTTGCCGGTGTAGAACACCGAGTTGACGCCATAGCAGCCGGCGGCGCGCATGACCGCGCCAACGTTTTCCGGGGATTTGGGGTTGAACAACCCGATGCAGCTGTATCTTTTGTTCGCCACGAACTTGGGGCCTTCAGACAAAGGGGCCGCAGTATAAGGCCTGGCGGCGTTGCGGCCAGGGCAATCGGATAAAGTGATTTAGCGCGTAGGGTGCGCCGTGCGCACCGGCGCAAGCCAGGCGTTCTTGGTGCGCACGGCGCACCCTACCGGAACCCGCTTACTCTTTGCTTTTTAGCAGCGCGGCCAGGTCGGCAAAGGCCTTGTGGGTCACTTTCGGCCCTTGCTGGCTGGCGGTGGAGCCTTCGCTGAAATACTGCTGGTCGGTGTAGCGAGCGTGTTCGTTGTCGTGACAGAACAGGCACAGCAGCTCCCAGTTGGAGCCATCCTGGGGGTTGTTGTCGTGGTTGTGGTCGCGGTGGTGCACGGTCAGCTCGCTCAGGCGCTTGCCGGAAAACTCCCGGGCGCAGCGGCCACACACATGCGGGTACATCTTCAGGGCCTTGTCGCGGTAGCCTTCTTCGCGGGAACGCTGGGCGTCGGCGAGGATGCGATCGAGTTTGCTGGTGTCGGTTTTTTGCGTGCTCATGGTGGAATCCAGACTTGTCTATAACTGCAGTCTAACCGCCACTCCGGGGACCGGCTACAGCTGCTGTTCGACCAGTTGGCCATCGGCCATGCGCAGGCGTTTGGACATGGCGATGGCGATGGCGCGGATAACCTTGGCGGCGGTCTTGGGCATTTCGTTCAGCATCTTTTCCAGGGAGTCCTTGGCCAGAATCAGCAGGCTGCAGTCGCTGACGGCGATGCAGCTGGCCGAGCGGCGCTCGCCGTCGAGCACGGCCATTTCGCCGAAGGCGCGGCCCTTACGCAGCTTGGCCAGCTCGACCGTTTCGCCGCTGGAGTTGAGCTTGCGCACCGCCACGGCGCCGGAGTGGATGATGCACATAAAAGTGCCGGCATCGCCCTCGGCGCAGATGTTTTCATCGGGCACGAACTTGCCGATGCTGAAATAGCCCGCCGCGCTGATCAATTCGTTGGGTGTGAGGCTGTCGAACAGGCCACAGTCGAGCAGCATGTCGCGGATTTCATCGATCAGGTGGGAGCTTGTGGACATGCGGTTACGGCCTGGCAGGGAACGAATACCTTGACCTTAGCCGGCCAAGCAGGGGCTTGCCAGAGACTTTGCACGCGGGCGACCCCGGCGTTGCCGGGCCGCTTGCACTGTTAGAAGCTGAAGCGGCGCATCACGCCCTGCAGGCGCCCGGACATGGATTGCAGGGCCTGGATGGCCTGCACGATACCGCCCTGGGCGGCGGAGTTTTCTTCGACTATCTGCGCCACCCGTTCCACGCTCATGGCCACCTGCTCGCTGGCGGCGCGCTGTTCCTGCAGGGACAGAGAAATCACGCTGACCGCCTGTAGGGATTCATTCAGGGCCTGGCGGATGCCGCCCATGGAACCGGCTGCCTGGTCGACCAGCTGGGTGCCGATGCTGACCCGCTCGCAACCGGCGGCCATGCTGCTTCTGGCCTGGTGCATGCCGTTGTGGATGGCGTCCACCAGGGCGACTATCTCGGTGGTGGAGTGGGCGGTGCGCCCGGCCAGGCTGCGCACCTCGTCGGCGACCACGGCAAAGCCGCGACCCTGCTCGCCGGCCCGGGCGGCTTCGATGGCGGCATTGAGGGCCAGCAGGTTGGTCTGCTCGGCGATGCCGCGAATCACATCGACAATGGCGCTGATATTGCGCGATTGGTCGGTCAGGTTTTCCACATCCCGGGCACTCTGGGCTACCAGCTTGGCGATCTGGTGCATTTCCTCGGTGGCTTTGGCCATGACCTGAATGCCTTCATCGGTCAGGTTGCCGGCCTTTTTCCCCATGTCATAGGTCTGCTGGGCGTTCTCGGCGATATGGTTGATGCTCACCGCCAGCTGCTCGACCGTGGCGGCCATGGCCGAGGCGGTGTCGCTCTGTACATGGGCGCTGGTCAGCACCTGCTCGGAGGAGGCGGCCAGCTGCAGGGTGGCGCACTCGATTTCTTCGGAGGCCTCGCCGATATTGCCGATCATGTCCTTGAGCCCCGTGCGCATGCTCTGCACCGATTTCATCACCCCGGTCATCACCTGCGTGCCGCGGGCCTTGCCGCCATCCAGGCGGCCTTCGGCAATGCGCGCGCTGATGGCTTCCAGCTCGCCGGGTTCGGCCCCCAGCTGGCGGCTCATCAGGCGAATAAAGTACAGCGCCTGGCTCAGGCCGAGCAGCAGGGCCACCAGTAGCACTGCGCTGCTCAGGCCCAGGTTGCTGGCATAGGCCGCTTCGCCCAGCTGGTATTGGCGTTTGGCTTCTTGCAGCTGCACCTCGATCAGCTCGGAGAACTTGGCCGAGAGCGGGTCGATCAAAGGATACAAACGGCTGCTGGCGAAGGCGTTGAGGGCCTCGTCATCGCCCCGGTAGAGCAGGCTTTGCAGCTCGTTGAGGGGTTGCCGGGCCTGTTCCATCAGCGGGGTGATCTCCCCGATCAGGCGGGTTTCCTCGGCAATCAGCTCGGTGGCCAGATAGGCCTGCCAGGTGCTTTCGATCTGCTGCTGGGCCTGTTCGATCAGCTGTTGCGCGTTGCGCTTGCTCAGTTCGCCACTGCGCGCCTTGTGCGTGGCATCGACGATATTGACCGCATAGAGGTCGGCAATCAGTTTGAGATCGCGCAATGGCACCACGCGATCCAGGTAGACGGTTTGCAGCCCCTTGACCGTGGCTTGCAAGCCGTAGAGCCCGAGGCCGCCTACACAGAGCAGGCTGAGCAGCAGGCAGCCAGCAAGCAAAAACAGGTGGGTGCTGATTTTCCAATTCTTCATCACAGACCTTCCTTGGTGGCTTGGCAGGGGTTGACGCCATGGCAAAGCAATGGCGCTGCAACCAGCGTAGTCGAAGTTGCCAGGCAAACCGGTTAAAGCCGCCTTGCTGGTCAAGTAAATTTTCGACTGAAAAAACACCTAGTTATGACGAAAAACCAGCCTCTAACCCAGACCCAGCACCTTGAGGATAAAGGCGTACTCCAGGGCCACGTCCTTGAAGGCCTGGTAGCGCCCGCTCATGCCGCCATGGCCGGCGTCCAGATCGGTTTTCAGCAGCAGCAGCTTGTCGTCTGTCTTGCGCTCGCGCAGCCTGGCCACCCATTTGGCCGCCTCCCAGTACTGCACGCGGCTGTCGTTATAGCCGGCCACGGCAAGAATGGCCGGGTAGGCCTGGGCGCTGACGTTCTCGTAGGGGGCGTAACCCTTGATCCGGGCGAACACCTCGGGCTGGCTGGGGTCGCCCCATTCGTCGTACTCGGTGACGGTCAGCGGCAGGTCGGGGTTCTGCATGGTATTGAGCACGTCGACAAAGGGCACTTCGGCGATGGCCGCGGCGAACAGCTCGGGGCGCTGGTTGAGTACCGCGCCGATCAGCAGGCCGCCGGCGCTGCCGCCGCTGATGCACAGCTGCTTGGCGCTGCTGTAGCCGCTGGCGATCAGGTATTCGGCGCAGGCAATAAAGTCATCGAAGCTGTTGTGCTTGTGCGCAAGCTTGCCGGCACGGTACCAGGCCTCGCCCAGTTCGCCGCCACCGCGCACATGGGCGATGGCGAAGATGAAGCCGCGCTCCAGCAGGGACAGGCGCGCGTGGGAGAACCAGGGGTCGAGGCTTTCGCCATAGGCACCGTAGCCATAGAGGTAGAGCGGGGCGGGACGGCCCAGCACCTCGCGGCGCGCCACCAGGCTGATCGGCACCAGGGTACCGTCAGGCGCCTTGGCCCACAGGCGCTGGCTGACATAGGCATCGGCGTCGAAGGGGCCTTCCACCGGGGTCTGCTTGAGCACGCTCTGGGCGCCATCGCTCAATTGCAGCTGGCGGATCTGCGCCGGACGATTGAGCGCCTCATAGCGCAGGCGGATTACCGGGCTGTCGAATTCCAGGCTGTCCTGTACATGCAGGCTGTAGGCCGCGTCCGGTAGCTGCACGCGATAGGCTGGCAGGCCCTGGGGCTGCACCTCGATGATCGGCAGGCCGCCTTCGCGCAGGCTGAGAATCAGCGCGCTCTGGTTGAGGCTGATGCCTTCGAGCATCACCTGTGGGTCATGGCCGCGCAGCTGCTGCCAGTGTGCGCGTTGGGGGCTGGGCTCGGGCGCCTGGTAGAGGGCGAAGTTGATCCCGCTCTGGTTGCTGCGGATCAGCCAGGCCCAGTCGGCCCCCAGCTTGCCGTGGTCGAGGTAGTACTCGTGGCCTTCCTCGCGCGGGGCCACGCAGCTAAAGCGCCCTTGCGGCGTATCGGCATCCAGCACCCAGGCTTCGCTGGTGGTCTTGCTGCCCAGCAGCAGCACCAGCTGGCGTTCGGAGCTGCTGCGGTAGCAGCTGAGAAAGAAGCGCCCATCGGCTTCGTGGAACACCAGTTCGGCCATGCTGCTGCCCAGGCAATGGCGATAGAGCTTGTGCGGGCGGTGGCAGTCATCCAGTTCGCCGAAGAACAGGGTCTGGCTGTCGTTCGCCCAGGTCATGCTGCCGTCGCAGTCGTCGAAGGGCAGCTCGGTCAGGCTGTCTGCGGCCAGCTCCTTGACGAACAGCTGGTAGGTTTCTTCGCCACTGGTATCCAGGCTATAGGCCAGGCGCTGGTGGTCGGGACTGATGCTGAACGCGCCCAGGGAAATAAAGCCGCCACCCGCGAGGGCATTGGGGTCGAGCAGCAGTTGCTCGCTGGCGGCATCGACGGCGAGCGAGCCATCGGCCGGGCGCAGGCAACGGTAGTGGCGCGGGTACTCATCGCCGGCGGTGGTGCGCTGGTAATAGAGGTAGGGCCCCCACGGCGAGGGCAGGCTCAGGTCGGTTTCGCGGATGCGGCCTTTGATTTCCTGGAACAGCGTCTCGCGTAACTCCTGCTGCGCGCTTAGCTGGCTTTCCAGGTAGGCATTCTCGGCCTTGAGGTG
Organism: Pseudomonas sp.; assembly: GCA_036276395.1. Lineage (GTDB taxonomy): Bacteria > Pseudomonadota > Gammaproteobacteria > Pseudomonadales > Pseudomonadaceae > Aquipseudomonas. The sequence continues at coordinate 1,620 of DASUOY010000006.1, read as the reverse complement.
TTCGAGCACTTCGGCGCTGTCGCGGCTTTCCAGCCAGCGGTAGGGATCGGCTGCGGATTCACGGCGGGCGATGGGGGCGGACGACATGGCACAACTCCAGAGGCGGACGGCGCGCAGGGACGCCGTGGCAGGCAAAAGCCGTTATCATAAGCGCCAGTTTGCCGGCAGGCCGCGGAAAATTCAGCGCCGCGCCAGTTGCCGGCCTCGTCAGATCAAGAGAAAGCGCGCTTTATGATTGAAAACGACTACCTGCTCGCCTGGAGCGCCTATCTGCTTGCAGCGCTGGGCTGCCTGATGGTCTGGCTGCGCATGACCGGCTGGATGTGGCGCTACCTGCGCGAACCGCTGCGCGTGCTGGTGGCGGTATTGCTGCTGAGCCCGACCATAGTCGATCCGGCCAAGGAGCAATTCGCCCCGGCCGTGGCCATTGCCGCCATGGACCTGCTGCTGGGCGTGGGTAACAACGCCTGGCGCGCGGTGGCCGATCTGGCCATGTATGGCTTGATCGCCCTGGCCTTGTACCTGCTGTTCGTGGCCATCCGCTGGCCGCTGGAGCGCTGGTGGCAAGGTCGTTCCGTTGGGGCTGCGGGCGGCGCCAATGAGCCGACCCTGCGCGAGATGATGGCCCAGGATGATGAAGATGATCGTTATGCGCCAGGGCGGGGCCGGGGGGCGCGGGTCGAACCGCGGCTCTGAAAAACGGCGCTGGCGATCGGACCGCAGAGCGTTTCGGCTACTAAGGAGGGTCTATGGATTGTGTGTTCTGCGCTATCGCCGGCAAGCAGCTGCCGGCGCAACCTATCTATGAGGATGAGCAGTTCTTCGTCCTGCTGGATATCTTCCCGCTGCGCCCGGCGCATATCCTGATCGTCAGCCGCGAACATGCGCCCCTGCTCAATGACCTCGGCGCTCCGGCCCGTGACCGCCTGCTAGGCCTGGCCCAGCGCATGGCCGCAGCCTTGCGCGCGGCCGGCTACGGCGAGCAGGGCATCAACCTGCTGATCAACGACGGGCCGGCCTCCAACCAGCATGTACCGCACCTGCACCTGCATCTGATTCCACGCCGCAGCGGCGATGTGGCGCAGTTAGTCTGGCGCACCCTGACCCGCTTCCTGCCGCTGGGGCGAGGGCGTATCGAGGCGCGCCTGCAGCGCGAAGCCACGCAGCTGCGCGAGGCCCTGCGCCATGTGTGAGCTGCTCGGCATGAGCGCCAATGTGCCCACCGATATCGTCTTCAGCTTTACCGGGCTGATGCAGCGCGGTGGTCGCACCGGGCCGCACCGCGACGGCTGGGGCATAGGTTTTTATGAAGGCCGCGGCCTGCGCCTGTTTCAGGAACCGCGGGCGAGCAGCGAATCGGAGGTGGCGCAGCTGGTGCAGCGCTACCCGATCAAGAGCGAGGTGGTGATTGGCCATATCCGCCAGGCCAATGTCGGCCGCGTGTGCTTGGCCAATACCCACCCCTTCGTGCGCGAGCTATGGGGGCGCAATTGGTGCTTCGCGCACAACGGCCAACTGGCCGACTTCAGCCCCGACCTGAGTTTCTACCGGCCGGTGGGCGATACAGATAGCGAGGCGGCTTTTTGCGATCTGCTGAACCAGCTGCGTGCTGCCTTCACC
>DASUOY010000005.1:0-8143 GCA_036276395.1 Pseudomonas sp. | reverse complement strand
GCCGAAGCCGAAGCCGAAGCCGAAGCCGTGCTGGCTGAGTCACTCGAGAGCGATGAGGGCGCGTTGCCCTTGCTGCAGATCGACGAGGAGCCCGAGCCGGATCCGCTGGATGAGTCGCTGGAGCCGCTGGATGTACAGTCCGCGCTCGCGGCTGAATTGGATATGCCGCTTGAGGATAGCGTCGAACACAGTCTGAATTTCGAGCCCGAGCCCGAGCCCGAGCTTGTCTTGGCCGACCTGCCGGAGCCCCTCGCTGCCGTTCCTGCCCCGGTTGTCGACGAACGCGATCCCGAGCTGGTGGAAATCTTCCTCGAAGAAGGTTTCGACATCATCGACAGCGCCGGCGCGGCCCTGCAGCGCTGGATGGCGAACACCGACAACAGCCTGGAGCTGGAGTCCCTGCAGCGTGATCTGCACACCCTCAAGGGTGGCGCACGCATGGCCGAAATCCGCGAAATCGGCGATCTGGCCCATGAGCTGGAGTTTCTCTACGAGGGCCTGGGCGATGGTCGCCTGCGTCCCGGCCAGGGGCTGTTCGGCCTGTTGCAGAGCTGCCACGACCGTCTGGCCGAGATGCTCGATGCGGTGCGCGGCAATCGCGCCGTGCCGGATGGCGAGGCGCTGATCGACACTATCAAACGCTTCCGCGCCAACCCCGACGAACAGCTCAGCATGCCGGCGGCGGTCCATCTCAAGGCCGCCGAAGCCGAGCAGGACGACGATGCCGAGGCGGATATTCTCGATATCTTCCTGGAGGAAGGCGACGATCTGCTGGAGGCCATGGAGGCGGCTATCGGCCGCTGGGAAGCCGACCGTGAAGATGGCGCGGCTATCGATGAAATGCTGCGCATCCTGCATACCCTCAAGGGTGGCGCGCGTCTAGCCGGGCAGAAGCGCCTGGGCGACCTGACCCACAGCTTTGAGCAGCACCTGACCGAAGCCCAGGCGCAAGGCGCGCCCTGGCCGCAGAGCCTGTTTGTCGACGTGCAGTCGGGCTTCGAGGGCTTGCAGCAGGAACTCGACAGCCTGCGCCAGCGCCTGAATGCCAGCCTGGCGGCCGATGCGGCTGACGCCGCCCATTCGGCCAGCAGCGCCAGCCCCGTGGCGGAGCCTGCCGCGCCCACAACCAAGTTGCAGGCGCCGATCGTCGCCGCCAGCGCCAAGCCTGCGCAGGAGCAGGTGGCCAAGGTGCTGCCCTTTGTGCGCCGTGCCGAAGAGGCGGCCCTGGAGGCGGCCTCCCGCCGCGCGCCGCAGGAACTGGTCAAGGTGCCGGCCGAGTTGCTCGAAGGGCTGGTCAACCTGGCCGGTGAAACCTCAATCTTCCGCGGCCGGGTCGAACAGCAGGTCAGTGACTTCGGTTTCACCCTGAGCGAGATGGAAGCCACCATCGACCGCGTGCGCGATCAATTGCGCCGCCTCGATACCGAGACCCAGGCGCAGATCCTCAGCCGTATTCAGGCCGAGGCCGAGCGCGTCGGTTACGAAGACTTCGACCCGCTGGAAATGGACCGCCACTCGCAGTTGCAGCAGCTGTCACGGGCGCTGTTCGAGTCGGCCTCCGACTTGCTCGATCTGAAGGAAACCCTGGCCGCGCGCAACCGCGACGCGGAAACCCTGTTGCTGCAACAGGCGCGGGTCAACTCCGAGTTGCAGGAAGGCCTGATGCGCACCCGCATGGTGCCCTTCGACCGCCTGGTACCGCGCCTGCGCCGTATCGTCCGGCAGATTGCCGGCGAGCTGGGCAAGCAGGTGGAGTTCGTCGTCGGCAACGCCGAAGGCGAGATGGACCGCACCGTGCTGGAGCGCATCGTCGCGCCGCTGGAACATATGCTGCGCAACGCCGTCGACCATGGCATCGAGCCCGCCGAGGTGCGTCGCGCCGCCGGCAAGCCGGAGCAGGGCACCATTCGCCTGGGTCTGGGCCGCGAGGGTGGCGATATCGTCCTGACCCTGGCCGACGATGGCGGCGGTATTCGTCTGGAAGCGGTCAAACGCAAGGCCATCGAGCGTGGGCTGATGGATGCCGACTCGGACCTGAGCGACTACGAGGTGCTGCAGTTTATCCTCGAGGCCGGCTTCTCCACGGCCGAGAAGGTCACGCAGATTTCCGGGCGCGGCGTCGGCATGGACGTGGTGCACTCCGAGGTCAAGCAGCTCGGCGGCTCCATGAGCATCGAGTCGCTGCCGGGCACTGGCACCACCTTTACCATCCGCCTGCCCTTTACCGTGTCGGTCAACCGCGCGCTGATGGTGCTCTCGGGCGAAGACCTGTATGCCATCCCGCTGAACACCATCGAAGGTATCGTGCGGGTCTCGCCCTATGAGCTGGAAGCCTATTACGCCCCGGATGCACCGCGCTTCGAGTATGCCGGCCAGGCCTACGAGCTGCGTTACCTGGGCGACCTGCTGAACAATGGCCAGCAACCCAAACTGGTTGGCCAGAGCCTGCCGCTGCCGGTGATTCTGGTGCGCTCCAAGGAACACGCCGTGGCCGTGCAGGTCGACAGCCTGGCCGGCTCGCGGGAAATCGTGGTGAAGAGCCTCGGCCCGCAGTTCGCCGGGGTGCACGGGATTTCCGGGGCAACCATCCTCGGTGACGGCCGTGTGGTGGTGATTCTCGACCTGCTGGCGACCATTCGCGTGCTGCACGCGCATCTGCTCAGCCAGCTCGCGCCGCACCGGCTCAAGCATGTCGCCAGCGCCGCCGAGATCGAGGCGGATCGCCCGACCCTGGTGATGGTAGTGGACGACTCGGTCACCGTGCGCAAGGTCACCAGCCGTTTGCTCGAGCGCAACGGCATGAACGTGATGACCGCCAAGGACGGGGTGGATGCCATTTCCCAACTGCAAGAACGCAGGCCTGACGTGATGCTGCTGGATATTGAAATGCCGCGCATGGATGGTTTCGAAGTGGCGAACCTGGTACGCCACGACGAGGGCCTGAAAGATCTGCCGATCATCATGATCACCTCGCGTACCGGTGAGAAACACCGCGAGCGGGCCATGAGCATCGGCGTCAACGAGTACCTGGGCAAGCCTTATCAGGAATCCCTGCTGCTCGAAACCATTCAGCAATTGGCCAAGCGCACATGACTGAGAAAACTGCAGCACGCATCGCGGTCATCGCCGACACTTCCCTGCAGCGCCATGTGCTGCAACAGGCGTTGACCGGTAGTGGCTATCAGGTGGTGATGAACAGCGATCCGGCGCGCCTGGATCAGGAAACCTTGAGCGCCTGTGAAACCGACCTGTGGCTGGTCGACCTGGCCCAGTCGGAAGACTCGCCGCTGGTCGACAGCCTGATGGAAAGTGCCTCGGCGCCGGTGCTGTTTGGCGAGGGCCATGCGCCCGAGCGCCATTCGGAGAACTACCCGCGCTGGGAGCGGCGCCTGTTCGGCAAGCTGAAGAAGCTGGTCGGCGACCCCTCCCAGGCCATAGGGCCCAGCCTGGAGGCCTTGTTGGCCGATGCCCAGCGCCCGGCGCGCCTGGATCTGCCGGCTGCCCTGGCCGATACCCCATTGGTGGCCGGCGAACCGGCCCGTCAGGTCTGGTTGCTGGCCGCCTCCATGGGCGGCCCGGCGGCGGTCAAGGCCTTTCTCGACGCCTTGCCCGGCGGCCTGCCGCTGGGCTTTGTCTACGCCCAGCATATCGATGCCAGCTTCGAGGCGGCCCTGCCGCAGGCGGTCGGCCGGCATAGCCAGTGGCACGTCAACCCGGCGCGGCATGGCGACTCGGTGCGCTGCGGTGAAGTGGTGGTGGCGCCGATCAGTCATGAACTGGGCTTCGATGAGCAGGGCGCGATGCAGATTGCCGCGCGCGGCTGGCCGGAACCCTACAGCCCGTCCATCGACCAGATGATGCTCAACCTGGCCCAGCATTTCGGTGGCCTATGTGGCGTGATCGCCTTTAGCGGCATGGGCAGCGATGGCAGTGCCGCCGCCGCCTACGTGCGCCGCCAGGGTGGTCTGATCTGGACCCAGCGCGCCGACAGTTGCGCCTGTCCGAGCATGCCGGACAGCCTGCGCGAGGCCGGCTACAGCAGCTTGAGCGGCGATCCGCGCGAGCTGGCGGCCGCCCTGGTCAACCACCTGGCCGAGCTGTGCAGTTAAGCCTGATCCCGAATAGGACGTTTTTATGAGCCAAGCCGTAGCCACCCAGAACACCGTCAGCAGCCTGACTGCCTTGCTGGTGCCGCTGGCCGACCGCAACCTGCTGCTGCCCAACGTGGCGCTGGCCGAGCTGATTCCCTACCGCGCGCCCCAGGTCAGCGAAGGCATGCCTGATTGGTTGCTCGGGCAGATTTCCTGGCGCGATCTGCGCCTGCCCCTGCTGTCCTTCGAGGCGGCTTCCGATGGCCAGGCCCAGGTTGGTGCGGGCGCCCGGGTAGCGGTGCTCAACGCCCTGGGCGGGCGCCCTGCGGTGAAGTTCATTGCCTTGCTGGTGCAGGGTATTCCGCGCTCGATCAAGGTCGGCCCGGACCTGGCGCGTGCCGAGGTGCGCCTGGCACCGCTGGAGCTGGATGCGGTGAACCTGGGCGATGGTTTGGTGAAAATCCCCGATCTGATCGGCTTGGAGCAGAAACTGGCGGATGCCGGGCTGATCTAAACTGCCAGACTCGAGGCAAACAAAAGCCCCGGTCGTCGCGCTCTCCTAGGAGGAGGGCTGGGCGCCGGGGCTTTGTCATGGCAGCGCAGGGCGGTTGCCCTGCGCTAGGCCCACTCAGGGGTTCTGAGCCTTGGCGGCGTTGATCGCCGAGATGACCTCATCGGCCTTCTCGTGCTCGAGGTTGTCCTCGGAGCGGTGGCCGGTCCAGTAGTCGGCATTCTTGATACCGAGCTTCTCCGGGTGGAACACCGGCTCCTTGCCTTCCTTCTGCTGCGCCTCGTAGTCCTTCAGGCATTTGTAGGCCACCTTGTGCATCAGCAGGATGGCGCCGATGTTCAGCCAGGCCATCAGGCCCACGCCGAGGTCGCCCAGGCCCCAGGCCAGGTCGGCAGTCTTCACCGTGCCGTAAACGGTCGCGGCGATGATGCCGGCCTTCAGCAGCAGGGTCAGCCAGGGGCGGTTCACCTTGCGGTTGATATAGGCGATGTTGGTTTCGGCGATGTAGTAGTAGGCCACTATGGTGGTAAAGGCGAAGAAGAACAGCGCCACGGCGACAAAAATATTACCGAAGCCGGGCATGATGTTTTCCATGGCCGTCTGCACGTAGCCTGGGCCCGCAGCGACGCCGGCGATGCCGGTAAACATGGCGCTGCCATCCGGCGCCTGCACGTTGTACTGACCGGTGATCAGCAGCATAAAGGCAGTGGCAGAGCAGACGAACAGGGTGTCGATATACACCGAGAAACCCTGCACCAGGCCCTGCTTGACCGGGTGGCTGACCGCCGCCGCGGAGGATGCATGCGGGCCGGTACCCTGACCAGCTTCGTTGGAATACACGCCGCGCTTCACGCCCCACATGATCGCCATGCCGAGAATGGCACCGAAACCAGCGTCCAGGCCGAAGGCGCTCTTGAAGATCAGTGCGATCACGTCGGGCAGCTGCTCGATATTCAGCATGACGATAACGCAGGCCACCAGGATGTAGCTCAGCGCCATAAACGGCACCACAAATTCGGCGAAACGGGCAATGCGCTTGACGCCGCCGAAGATGATCAGGCCGAGCATCACGGCGAGGATGGCGGCGGTTACATTCGGGTCCAGGCCAAAGGCGGTCTGCACGCTGGAGGCGATCGAGTTGGCCTGTACGCCCGGCAGCAGCAGGCCGCAGGCGAACACGGTAACGATGGCGAAGATCCAGGCGTACCACTTCATGCCCAGGCCGCGCTCGATATAGAAGGCCGGGCCGCCGCGATACTGGCCGTCGATCTTTTCCTTGTAGACCTGGCCCAGGGTGGATTCGACGAAGGCCGAGCTGGCGCCGAGGAAGGCCACCATCCACATCCAGAACACCGCGCCAGGGCCGCCAAAGGTGATGGCGGTGGCCACGCCGGCGATATTGCCGGTACCGACGCGACCGGCGAGGGTCATGGTCAGGGCCTGGAAGGAGGTGATACCGGCCGAGTCGGTGCGCCCGTTGAACATCAGGCGGATCATTTCCTTGAAGTGACGGACCTGCAGAAAGCGGCCGCGGATTGAGAAGTACAGGCCGACGCCCAGGCACAGATAAATCAGTGCGGGGCTCCAGACTAGGCCATTGAGGTAGTTAACCAATTCAGACATTGAGGGGATGCTCCTGTGCCGGTGACGGTTGCCTGAACTCTTGTGGAGTGCAAGACCGGCTCGGCTTGTTATGGGAGTTGTGAATCGTTGGCGCGATGCGTGCCGGTACGATACTTGGGGCGTCCTGCCGCCGGATAGGTTGGGCAGGATGCGAAACGTAGGCAAAAAGCAGGCCACTGGAAAGGTTTTTTCCTAGTGCTTTCAGAGGGTTGCTTTCGCCAGAAAAAAGGCCTGAAAAAGGTCGCGTAAAAGATGCTTTATGACGTATTTCAGATTGTTTCAAGAGCTTGCCCTGTGAGCCGATTTTCCATTCTTCTTGGTCAGCTGGCACAGACGTGCCAGGCCTCTAGACCGAGGGTTTCCAGCGGTAACACTGGCCCCGCGATGGTGCGTTTGCGGGGCGCCTGGAGGCGCAGGTGTTACCTCGGGCGAGTCTATGGAGAGCCGTCTAAGACGTGGCGGCCTGCGTAGGGTGCGCTATGCGCACCAAGGATGCCTGCTCTGCTATGCGCTCTGTCCGAGCGGTGCAGGGTTTTAAGGGCAGTGGTGCGCGCAGCGCACCCTACAGGGCAGTCGCCATTGCCCCTAGAAATCGCCCCATAGCTGCTGGGCCAGACTCAGGGCCACCACCGGAGCGGTTTCGGTGCGCAATACCCGAGGGCCCAGGCGCGCGGCGTGAAAGCCCTGGGTCTTGGCCTGTTGCACTTCCGCATCGCTAAGGCCGCCCTCCGGGCCGATCAGAAAGGCCAGGCTGGCGGGCTTGGCATGGCTCTGCAGCTGTTCGGCGACCGGGTGCAGCACCAGTTTCAGTTCGGCATCGGTCTGCTGCAGCCAGTCGCCCAGGCCCTGTGGCGGGTGGATAACGGGCAACACCGAGCGGCCGCACTGCTCGCAGGCGCTGATGGCGATCTGGCGCCAGTGGGCCATGCGCTTGTCGGTGCGTTCATCCTTCAGGCGCACTTCGCAGCGTTCGCTGACGATCGGGGTGATCTCTGTCGCCCCCAGCTCGGTGGCCTTCTGGATTGCCCAATCCATGCGTTCGCCACGGGACAGGCCCTGGCCGAGATGAATCGCCAGGGGCGATTCGCTCATGCCGGCCATGGCCTCGCGCAATTCGACCCGCACGCTCTTCTTGCCCACCTCGATCAGCTCACCGAGAAACTCCTGGCCGCTGCCGTCGAACAGTTGCACGGCATCGCCCACGGCATGCCGTAGCACCCGGCCGATATAGTGGGCCTGGGCCTCGGGCAGCTCATGTTGGCCGAGGGAGAGCGGGGCATCGATAAAGAAACGGGATAGGCGCATAGGAGGTGAACCTGGAGCAAAGGCGCAAATTCTAGCCGTAGGGTGCGCCGTGCGCACCTAGATCAGCCCGGGTCGCGAAAGCCCGGGTACTGGGTGTTGCCCTGGGCCACGCTGATCGAGGTGCGGGTGGCGAGGTCGATGCCTTCACTGGCCACTTCGGCGAGAAAGTCGATCTGCTCGGGGCTGATCACATAGGGCGGCAGGAAATACACCACGCTGCCCAGGGGGCGCAGCAGCGCGCCACGGCTCAATGCATGCTGGAACACCTTGAGGCCGCGGCGTTCCTGCCAGGGGTAGGCGGTCTTGCTGGCCTTGTCTTGCACCATTTCGATGGCCAGGGCCATGCCGGTTTGACGTACCTCGGCGACATGCGGGTGATCGGCCAGGTGCGCGGTGGCGCTGGCCATCCGCGCGGCCAGGGCCTTGTTGGCCTCGATTACATTGTCCTGCTCGAAGATATCCAGGGTCGCCAGGGCCGCCGCGCAGGCCAGCGGGTTGCCGGTGTAGCTGTGCGAGTGGAGGAAGGCGCGCAGGGTCGAGTAGTCGTCATAGAACGCCTGGTACACCTCGTTGGTGGTCAGGCAGGCGGCCAGGGGCAGATAGCCGCCGGTCA
>DASUOY010000004.1:0-2478 GCA_036276395.1 Pseudomonas sp. | reverse complement strand
CAAACCAACTGCCCATGCAGCGCCGCCTGGGCGAACAACGCCCGGCCAGCCGAACGCAGCAAGCGCAAGAGGGCGAACAGATTAAGACCGGCGGGCTCCTGCAGGGCGGCCGCCGGTTGTTCTTCAGGGTTATGGCTCATGTTGGCGGCAGGTTGCGACTAGCTGCGCCGGGCAATGGCAATGCCGAGCAGAAAGGCAATCACGGTGCTGGCACCAAGGGCTTTCCAGGGTTGTTCATGCACGTATTCGTTGGTCACGCTGGCGCTCTGTTTCGCCCGCTGCACGATGCTGTCGCCCATATTCTCGACCGAGGCTTTGGCGGTGGCCACTCGGGCATTGAGCTTGGCCCTGGCATGGGCCAGTTCGTCGCCGGTGAGCGAGGTGGTTTCTTTGATCAGGTCTTCGATATCGGCGAGAAAATTCTGAAACTCGCGGGAAACGCCGGAAACCGAGACGGCGCTGGCGGCTTTGGCAAGTGCCGAAGGGCCACTGCCCTGGCTATTGGTAGTTGGATTGATCGGTGGATTTAACATGGTTGACTCCTGTCAGTGCGAATGTGCCGCAGGGCGGCTTTTGCGCAACCAGTCGCGGGACGAGTCTGGCGGCGCAGTGAAGGCCTACCCTGGGCGCAACCGCCATGGGCGTCTGTGCGTCAGCGAACGCTATCCAGCCATTGGCGACAAATTGCTGATGCGCGGCAGCGGCTGACTGGCTGTATGGCTAACCGCGCTCGCGCCTACCCGCTGCTGCCTGGGCGGGCCAGCAGGGCAAGCGCCGCCGCATCCATCCGGTAGGCCGTCCACTTGTGCTCGGGTGCGCCGCCCAAGCGCTGGTAGAAAGCCTCAGCCTGGATATTCCCAGCCAGCACATCCCACTTCAAACGGCCCGCTCCCCGGCTAAGCGCCAACCGGGCAATCTGCCTCAGCAGGGCCGAGCCCAAACCGGCGCTGCGGCACTGCTCGGCGACGTACAGCTCCTTCAACAGCAGCGTGGGCCGCAGGTCATAGGTAAAGGGAATCTCCAGCACCACCGCATAACCGGCGATGCGGCCCGCCCATTCGGCGACAAACACCTCGCACTGCGGCGTTGCGCCAAATGCACGGGCCAGGAGTTGCTGCTCGTCCACCCGGAACTCGTCGAGGTAATCCTCGAAGCGCGCCAGGTCACGCATCAGCTCAAGCAATGCCGGTATGTCGGTAGGTAGGGCCGCCCGCACCTTGCTCAACATGCGCATGAGATAGCGGCGCCGCTGGCCTTTTGCGCCTCGCCACCCACCAGGGCCAAGCCCTCATCGAGCCAGCCGGTGACGCCGCCGAGCATTTCTTTCACGGCGTAGCCCAGCCCGGCCAGACGGATTGCGGCGCGGTGCACGCCGTTGCAGTGTGGCCCGGCGCAATACACGACGAACAGCGTGTCGCGGGGGAACTCGGCCATGCGCTCGGCGGTGATCTGCCGGGAAGGGATATTGATGGCCCCGGGCACTCGCGCCGCGGCAAAGGCCGCGTTGCTGCGCACATCGACCAGCACATAGTCGACCGCGCCGGCCTGCTGGCTATGAAAGACATCCGAACAATCGGTTTCAAAGGCCAGGCGCCGGCTGAAATGGGCAAGGGCTTCTGCCGCCAAAGCGGCTGGGGTTTCGCGAACGAGGCTGGACATGGTTGGCACTCAGTGGGTTAGAACTGGCCCCACTGTAGTCAGCTTGCCGAACGCGCTACAGTGGCGCACTCGACATCAACTGGTAGTTTTCCGCCAAATGCATAAAGACCCAGGTTTGGTCGCCGTACTCGCTTACGACGGCCTCTGCACATTCGAATTCGGCGTTGCCGTGGAGATATTCGGCCTGCCGCGACCCGAGTTCGATTTCCCCTGGTATCGCCACTGCACCGTGGCCGTGGACGAAGGCCCGATGCGCGCCCTGGGAGGCCTGCGGGTTGTTGCCGATGCAGGACTCGAGGCACTGGCAGAGGCACGCACCATCATCGTGCCCGGCTGGCGCGACCGCGAGCAGTTGCCGCCTGCGGCATTGCTGCAAGCCCTGCGCGTTGCCCATCACCGGGGCGCAAGGCTACTGTCGATCTGCTCCGGTGTGTTTGTCCTGGCCGCCACCGGCCTGCTCGATGGCAAACGCGCGACCACCCATTGGCGCTACACCGACGAACTGGCCGCGCGCTTCCCGGCTATCGAGGTGAACCCAGCGGTGCTCTACGTGGACAGCGGCCAACTGATTACCTCGGCGGGCAGCGCCGCCGGTATCGATGCCTGCCTGCACCTGGTGGAACGGGACTTCGGTTGCCAGGTCGCCAACACTGTGGCTCGGCGCCTGGTAATGGCCCCGCAGCGCTCGGGAGGCCAGGCCCAGTTTATTCCCGCCCCGGTTGCCCAGACGCCCCGGGATGACCTGTCGGCGGTTCTGCAGTGGGCACTTGTGCATATCGCCGAACCCCTGAGCATCAAGCAACTGGCCGCCAAGGCGCT
>DASUOY010000003.1:0-8088 GCA_036276395.1 Pseudomonas sp. | reverse complement strand
GGAGCAACAGGGTGCCGACGCCTTGTTCGGCGAGCCGGCACTGCAGCTGGAAGACATTCTGCAGCCCGATGCCGACGGTCGTGGGCGTATCCACCTGCTCGACGCCAGCCGTCTGGTGCATGAGGCGCCCAAGGTCTATGCGACCTTTCTGCTCTGGTTGCTGGCCGAGTTGTTCGAGCAACTGCCCGAGCGCGGCGATGCCGACAAGCCGCTGCTGGCGCTGTTCTTCGATGAGGCGCACCTGTTGTTCGCCGATACCCCCAAGACGCTGCAGGAGCGTTTGGAGCAGGTGGTGCGGCTGATCCGCTCGAAAGGCGTTGGGGTGTATTTCGTCACCCAGTCGCCGGGCGACCTGCCCGATGCGGTGTTGGCGCAACTGGGGCTGCGTATCCAGCATGGCCTGCGCGCCTTTACCGCCAAGGAGCAGAAATCCCTGCGCGCCGTCGCCGATGGCTTTCGTCCCAACCCGGCTATCGACACCCTGAGCGTGCTGACCGAACTGGGTATCGGTGAGGCCCTGGTCGGTACCCTGGAGGACAAGGGCACCCCGGCCATGGTGCAGCGGGTGGCTATTGCCCCGCCGCAATCGCGCATCGGCCCACTGAGCGAGGCCGAGCGGGCGGCCTTGACCCGTCAGTCGCCCCTGGTCGGGCGCTATGACAAGGCCATCGATCGCGAGTCGGCCTACGAACTGCTGACCGCGCGGGCCGAGCAGGCGGCGAGCGAGCAGCAGAGCAAAGCCGCGCCACAGGGCAAGGCGGGGGCGGGGATTGGCAGTGTGGCGGGCGAGTTGCTCGGTGGCCTGGCTGGCCAGGTGGTCAAGTCGGCGATGCGCCAGGCCGCCAACCAGATAGGTCGACAGCTGGTGCGCGGCTTGTTGGGGTCGCTGCTGGGCGGCAAGGGGCGTTGAGTGTTGGGGTATCCCAGCAGGAATGCCCCAAACTTCAGGTTTTTAGCCTGACGTCGTGCCGCCTTTTTCTTGCAGCTCTTTTTCGATCTTTTCCAGTTCTTTCTCAAACGCTTGGTCGAGAAGATTGCTCTTCTTGCGCCAGGGTTTGCGCTCGGGATCCGGTTGAGCGGCGTAGGTAATGACTTCTCCGCCGTATACATCCTTGTAACGCTGCGCCTGGCGCTCGAGTTCGGCGCGCAGTTCGTCTTTCGTCACGTAGTTACCCATGGTCTTGAAAAGAGTGTCGGCCTGGATGCAAGGCATGCTGCCTAAACACCTGGTACAGCCAAACAGTTTTAATCTGCGCGGTTACGGGCGCTGCAAGTAGTTTCAAGGTTTATTGCAGCAGCCGCTTGGCCATTGAAAACAATTACCTGGTGAGTGCGTCAGGATTGTTAAGGCGGCTTCTTATGAGTGCGCCGGGCAATTATGGCGAACTCGAATTAAATGTCCAGTTAACGCTAGCAGGGCCTTACATCACTTTGTGCTGGTATTTGCGGGGAAATCCAATGGCGCAAGGTTTGACGCCAGATATCCGTAATTGTTCAGCCGGTTATGTGATTGTGTTCGATCAGGCCGCGCGCCAGCTGATCGAATGGCTGCCGGATAAGGCCCCAGTGCCGATAAAGCGTAAGCCATTACCGGTTATAGCCTCTTATTGCCGTGAGTTATCGCACGAGTTACCAGCACTCTGTGGCTAAGTGTGCGGCAGGGTTGCGGGCATTATTAACCCTGTGTTCTTGCAGTTAGCGAGTACTCGTTAGAGTTGTCTGCGTACCAGGCCAGAGCTGGCTCGGCTGTTTCAGATGGGCCGACTGGAAATAACTTGCAACCTCTGCGCGATTGAGGAAAACCGTGCACCTCTCTACATTTGCGCCCGCAACGCCGGGCCCCTCTGACAGCTGACTGCTGCCATGTCGGAGTTGCAGTTTGTACAACTTCGACACTAAGAGGAGGGGCTCATGACTGCCCTAGAACCGTTTCTCATGGCCGAGTTTCTCGGCACCGCCACCTGGCTGTGGCTGGTTTTCATCACTATCGTGGTCAGCCTGCTGGCCTTCGACCTGGGCGTGTTGCACCGCGAACACCGTGAAATCGGGGTCAAGGAAAGCCTATTGCTGTCCGCCGGCTATATCAGCGCCGGTCTGCTGTTCGGCCTGTGGGTCTGGCAGGTCAAAGGCGGCGACGCCGGCATGGATTTCTACACCGGCTTTCTGATCGAAAAATCGCTGTCGATGGACAACGTGTTCCTGATGGCGATGATCTTCAGCTTCCTCGCCATTCCGCGTAAGTACCAGCACGAGGTGCTGTTCTGGGGCATCCTCGGGGTGATCGTGCTGCGCGCGATTATGATCGGCCTCGGTGCGGCGCTGATCGCCGAGTTCAGCTGGATTCTCTATGTGTTCGGTATCTTCCTGCTGCTGACCGGGGTGAAGATGCTGTTCAGCAAGATAGACGCCGAACCGAACCTGGCCGAGAACCGCCTGATCAAGTTTTTGCGCAGCCACCTACGGGTTACCGAGCGCCTGCATGAGGGCAAGTTCTTCGTGCGCCAGGCTGACGCCAGCGGCAAACCGCTGTTGTGGGTCACGCCGCTGTTTCTGGCGCTGATCCTGATCGAGTGTGCCGACCTGGTGTTCGCGGTGGACAGCGTGCCGGCGATCTTCGCCATCACCCAGGACCCGTTTATCGTCTACACCTCGAACATCTTCGCCATCCTCGGCCTGCGCGCCCTGTACTTCGCGCTGGCGGCGATGATCCATCGTTTCGCCTACCTCAAGTACGCCCTGGCGCTGGTGCTGGTGTTTATCGGCGGCAAGATTTTCCTGGTCGGTATCATCGGCAAGATTCCGCCGGTGATCTCGCTCAGCGTGACCCTGGGTCTGCTGCTGGGCGGCGTACTGCTGTCGCTGTGGAAGACCCGTGATGACCGCCCGGCGCTGAATCAGCAGGGTTGATCAATCAAGGCGGTGGCCACTGGGCTGCCGCCACAAATCAGGCCGCTAATGGCTGTTTAGGGAGAACGTTATGCGTAAGTCGATGCAAATGGGTGTGTTGGGTCTGGTGCTGATCGGCCTGGCCGGTTGCGAGGCGGCCGAGCAGTCGGCGCAGAAGCTGGTCGAGAAAGCCGAACAGGCGGTACAGGATGTAGCCCGCGAGGCGGTCGACGAGACCGTGAAGGAACTCAATAAGCAGGTGGACGAGGTGCAGCAGTCGACCAATCAGTGGCTGGGAAAGCCCGCTGAGGAGGCTGAGCCGGCACAACCCGAACAACCCGAACAGCCCGCCATCGAGCAGGCTGCACCGGCTACCGAGGCCTGAGTCGGGCGTTCAGGGTGTGTTGCCGGGTGCCGTGCAGCGGGCGGCCTAGTTCTGCCAGCAGGCGCTCGCTAAGCCTACCCGGCACAATTCATAGCTGTTTGTCGCCTCCGGCGTTTCCCTCGGCCGGCAGAGCTGCGATTCTTGCGGGCAACCTAGTACATCCCTGCGCAAGCCGTTGAGGTATCCATGCAGATCAACTCCAACTTCGACAGCGGCAATATTGAAGTCATCGACGCCAGCAACCCGCAGCGGGTGCTGCTGGCGATACGCCCGGATCTCAACAGCGCGCATTTTCAGTGGTTCCACTTTCAGGCCAGCGGCTTGCAGCCGGGTCAGCGTTATGGCTTCAGCCTGAGCAATGCCGGGCAGTCGTCCTATAAGAATGCCTGGAGCGGCTATAACGCGGTGGCGTCCTATGACCAGGTCAACTGGTTCCGCGTGCCCAGCCGCTTTGCAGAGGGCGCGCTCGATTTTGAGATAGAGCCGAGCGAGGCCCAGCTCTGGTTTGCCTACTTCGAGCCCTATAGCCGCGCCCGCCATGATCAGCTGATCGCGGATGCGCAGCGCCTGGCCGGTGCCGAGCTGTTTGCCTGTGGCCAGAGCATCGAGGGCCGCGCCATCGAGTTGCTGCGCGTCAGCCGCAACCCGCAGGCCCGGCGCAAGATCTGGATCATCGCCCAGCAGCATCCCGGCGAGCATATGGCCGAATGGTTTATGGAAGGGCTGCTTGAGCGCCTGCAGCGTCGTGACGATGCCGAGTTAAATGCTTTGCTGGAGCAGGCTGATTTGTACCTGGTGCCGAATATGAATCCGGATGGCGCCTTTCGCGGTCATCTGCGCACCAACGCCGCTGGGCGTGACCTCAACCGCGCCTGGCAATCGGCGAGTGAGGCGGACAGCCCCGAGGTGTATTTCGTCCAACAGCAGATGCGCGCCGTGGGTGTCGACCTGTTTCTGGATATCCATGGCGACGAGGAGATTCCCCATGTATTTGTCGCCGGCTGTGAAGGCAATCCGGGCTACAGCCCGCGCCTGCAGCGCCTGGAAAACCAGTTCCGGCAGTTGCTGATCGAGAGCGGGGCGGAGTTCCAGACCGCGTTCGGCTACCCGCATGATGCGCCGGGACAAGCCAATACCACCCTGGCCTGCAACGCGGTGGGGCTGGAGTTCGATTGCCTGGCCTTTACCATCGAGATGCCGTTCAAGGACCACGATGACCGGCCCAACCCGCACACGGGCTGGAACGGTGCGCGATCCAAGCAGCTGGGCAAGGATGTGCTTAGCGTGGCGGCCGCCATGGTCGGGCAGCTGCGCGAGTAGTGGAGCAGTAGCCCGGATAACGTCCGGGCTACGTTTGGGCAGGGCTTAGCCGCGGTAGTAGCGCTGCGGCACAAACGGGGTCTTGGCCACTTTCATCGCCACGCGCTTGCCGCGCACCATTGCCCATACCTCGGTATCCAGGGCGATATGGCTGCTCTGCACATAGCCCATGGCCACCGGGGCGGCCAGGGTTGGGCCGAAGCCGCCGCTGCATACGGTGCCGATCACATTGCCATAGGCATCGACGATTTCCGCGCCTTCACGTACCGGTACGCGTTCCTGCGGCAGCAGGCCGACGCGCTTGCTGGCGACGCCTTCTTGTTGCTGGGCGAAGATGCGTTCGGCACCGGGGAAGCCGCCGGCACGGGCGCCATCGGCGCGGCGTGGCTTGGACATGGCCCACAGCAGACTGGCTTCGATTGGCGTGGTGCTGGTGCTCATGTCGTGGCCGTACAGGCACAGACCGGCTTCCAGGCGCAGCGAGTCGCGCGCGCCGAGGCCGATGGCGGCCACCTCCGGTTCGGCCAGCAGGCTGCGCGCCAGGGTCTCGCAGTGTTCGGCCGGCACCGAGATTTCGAAGCCGTCTTCGCCGGTGTAGCCGGAGCGGCTGACGTAGCAGTCGACACCGAGCAGGCGCACCGGGGCGAATTGCATAAAGGTCATCTTGGCTACTTCTGGCGCCAGGCGCGCCAGCACGTCGACGGCTTTCGGGCCTTGCAACGCCAAAAGTGCGCGTGCCTCGAACAGGCTTTCGATCTCACACTGGCTGCCAATATGCTTTTGCAGGTGGGCCAGGTCCTGATCCTTGCAAGCGGCGTTGACCACCAGGAACAGGGTGTCGTTGCCCAGGTTGGCGACCATCAGGTCGTCGAGGATGCCGCCCTGGTCATCGGTAAACATGGCGTAGCGCTGCATGCCCACCGGCAGGTCGATGATGTCCACCGGCACCAGGCTTTCCAGGGCCTTGGCGGCATTCGCGCCGCGCAGGACGATCTGGCCCATATGCGAGACGTCGAACAGGCCGGCGGCTTCGCGGGTGTGCAGGTGTTCCTTCATCACCCCGAGCGGGTACTGCACCGGCATGTCATAGCCGGCGAACGGCACCATGCGCGCGCCCAGTTCGATATGCAGGGCGTGTAGCGGGGTTTTCGCCAGGGTTTCAGTGGTCATGCGGTTCTCCATAAATGTTGTGGGTGGAGTCTATATCGACCCCTCTCCCTAGCCCCCTCCCCAGAGGGGCGAGGGGATGGTTTCAGGGTTATGGCGTAGGGCGGCGGCAATCCGCGAGCCTGTAATGGCTAATCAGCACTCGATGATATTTACGGCCAGGCCGCCGCGGGCGGTTTCCTTGTACTTGTTGTTCATGTCGGCACCGGTCTGGCGCATGGTGCGGATCACCTTGTCCAGCGAGACGAAGTGCTGGCCGTCGCCGCGCAGGGCCATGCGCGCGGCGTTGATTGCCTTGACCGAGCCCATGGCGTTGCGTTCGATGCAGGGCACCTGCACCAGACCGCCGATGGGGTCGCAGGTCAGACCGAGGTTGTGTTCCATGCCGATCTCGGCGGCGTTTTCCACCTGGTTGACGCTGCCGCCCAGCACTTCGCACAGGGCGCCGGCGGCCATGGAACAGGCCACGCCGACCTCGCCCTGGCAGCCGACTTCGGCTCCGGAGATCGAGGCGTTCTCTTTATAGAGGATGCCGATGGCGGCGGCGGTGAGCATAAAACGCACCACGCCATCGTCGTTGGCACCGGGGATAAAGCGGCTGTAGTAATGCAGCACCGCCGGCACTATGCCGGCCGCGCCATTGGTGGGGGCGGTGACCACACGGCCGCCGCTGGCGTTTTCTTCATTCACCGCCAGGGCGTAGAGGTTGACCCAGTCGAGCACGCTCAGGGCGTCGCGCAGGGCTGCTTCCGGATGCTGGCACAGCTGGCGGTGCAGGGCGGCGGCGCGGCGTTTGACCTTGAGGCCGCCGGGCATGATGCCTTCGTTGCGGCAACCGGCCGCGACGCAGTCCTGCATCACCTGCCAGATATGCAGCAGGCGCGCGCGGGTTTCGGCTTCCGGGCGCCAGGCGGCCTCGTTGGCCAGCATCACCTGGCTGATCGACAGATTGTGTTCGGCGCAGTGGGCCAGCAGCTGTTTGCCGGTGGTAAAGGGGTATTGCAGCACGGTGCTGTCTTCGACGATGCGGTCGGCGCCAGCGGCCTGCTCATCGACGACGAAACCGCCGCCCACCGAGTAATACTCGCGCGAGCGGATCTGCAAGCCGGCGGCGTCGAAGGCGCGGAAGATCATGCCGTTGGGATGGAAGGCCAGCGGCTTGCGAATCATCGCCAGGTGCTGCTTCTCGACAAAGCGGATGGTTTTCTCGCCGAGCAGCTTGAGTTCGCCGCTGCTGCGGATCGCCGCCAGGCGCGCGGGCACCGACGCGGTGTCGACCAGATCCGGCTGCTCGCCTTCCAGGCCCAACAGCACTGCGGTGTCGCTGCCGTGGCCCTTGCCGGTGGCACCGAGGGAGCCGTATAGCTCCACCTTCACTGCGTCGGTGGTGGCCAGTAAATCATCGCGGCGCAGGCCTTCGGCAAAGCGCAGGGCGGCCAACATGGGGCCGACCGTGTGCGAGCTGGACGGACCGATGCCGATCTTGAAAAGGTCAAAAACGCTAAGTGACATGCTCTCTCCGGTTCTGAGCCGACCTCGTGGGTCGGCGTTGATGCAGCGCGGCCTGTAACCGCGCCTGCGTTCAGCAAAAGAAGCTGTTGCTAAGAGTCTGTGCCGGATCTCGCGAGCTAGAGCGAGACAAGGAAAAAGCAGCCAAGGAAGCGGAGTTTACGACTGTAAATGAGCATTCCGAGGCTGTTTTTAACGCCGTATCGCCGACGCGCAGCAGATCCGGGGCAGGTTCTTAGTCAGCGTAGACCGGGAAGCTGGCGCATAAGTCCGCAACCTGACCACGAACGCGCTCAATTACCTCCGGGTTTTCCAAGTCGTCGAGGATGTCGCAGATCCAGCCGGCCAGGGTGCGGCACTCGCCCTGCTTGAAGCCACGGGTGGTGACTGCCGGGGTGCCGATGCGGATGCCGGAGGTGACAAAGGGCGACTGCGGGTCATTCGGCACGGCGTTCTTGTTCACCGTGATATGCGCTGCGCCCAGGGCTGCGTCGGCGGCCTTGCCGGTGAGGCCCTGCTTGATCAGGCTGACCAGCATCAGGTGATTGTCGGTGCCGCCGGAGACCACGTCATAGCCGCGCGCAACGAACACTTCGGCCATGGCCTGGGCGTTGTTGATCACCTGCTGCTGGTAGGTCTTGAAGCCTGGCTCCAGCGCTTCCTTGAAACACACGGCCTTGGCTGCGATCACATGCATCAGCGGGCCGCCCTGGCTGCCGGGGAACACGGCGGAGTTGAGCTTCTTCTCGATCTCTTCGTTGGCCTTGGCCAGGATCAAGCCGCCACGCGGGCCGCGCAGGGTTTTGTGGGTGGTGGTGGTG
>DASUOY010000002.1:0-2292 GCA_036276395.1 Pseudomonas sp. | reverse complement strand
TCGGCCTGGACGATGGGACGCAGAAAATTGGCGGCAGCCGTGCTGGCTTTGGGGTCGACGGTAGGCTTGCTCATGGGGTCCTTGATCATGCAGGTGCGCGGCGCAGGGTAGGCCGACTAAAACAAAGCGCTTATCATAGCCGAAGCTGTCAATCCCCTGACAGGCCCAAGAACCGCTGCAACGACCTTTGCTGGAAATTGCGCGGCTCACGGATTTATCGACAGAGCGATTACCTACATGATCAAGCTGCACACCAACCACGGCGTTATCACCCTCAACCTGTTCGAAGACAAAGCCCCGGAAACCGTGGCCAACTTCAAGCAGTACGTGAAAGAAGGTCATTACGACGGCACCGTTTTCCACCGTGTGATCAGCAACTTTATGATCCAGGGCGGCGGTTTCGAGCCGGGCATGAAGCAGAAAACCACCCGCGCACCGATCAAGAACGAAGCCAACAACGGCGTGGCCAACAAGATCGGCACCGTAGCCATGGCCCGCACCATGGAGCCGCATTCGGCCTCCGCGCAGTTCTTTATCAACGTTGGCGACAACAGCTTCCTCAACCACAGCGCGCCGACCGTACAAGGCTGGGGCTATGCGGTGTTCGGTGAAGTGGTTGAAGGCATGGACGTGGTCAACGCCATCAAGGCCGTTGCCACCACCAGCAAATCCGGCCACCAGGATGTTCCGGTCGACGACGTAATCATCGAGCGTGCCGAGATCGTCGAATAGATTTGATGAGTATCTTACTGATCTCGGATTTGCATTTAGAACAGGAGCGCCCGGATATCAGCCGGGCGTTTCTGCATTTCCTCAAGACTCGCGCGGTCCAGGCTCAGGCGCTGTATATCCTCGGCGACTTCTTCGAGGTCTGGATCGGCGATGACGCCATCAGCCCCTTTCAACGCTCGATTGCCCAGGCCCTGCGCCAACTGAGCGACAGTGGCACGCGCATCTACCTGATGCATGGCAATCGCGACTTTCTGCTCGGCCGCGCCTTCTGCCGCGAAGCTGGCTGCACCCTGCTGCCCGACCCCAGCGTGATCGATCTAGCCGGCGAGAAAGTGTTGCTGATGCACGGCGACAGCCTGTGCACGCGGGATACGAGCTATATGAAGCTGCGCCGCTGGCTGCGCAACCCGCTTTCGCTGTTTATCCTGCGCAACCTGCCGCTCGCCACCCGGCAAAAGCTGGCGCGCAAGCTGCGCAATGAAAGCCAGGCGCAAACGCGGATGAAAGCCAACGAGATAGTCGATGTCACCCCGGATGAAGTGCCGCGCCTTATGGCCGAGCATGGCGTACGCACGCTGATCCACGGCCACACCCATCGCCCGGCCACCCATCAGCTGCAAGTCAACGGCCAGACGGCGCAACGCATCGTCCTCGGCGACTGGGATAAACAGGGCTGGGCACTGCAGATCGACGCCCAGGGTTATCAGCAAGCACCCTTCCCGCTAGCCTGAATAATCTGCGCGAGACAAAGCACAGATCGGCCCAGTCCGACTTGACGCCCAGCCCGCCGCTGCCCAGCATTCGAACTCTTTTTCCACACTCAAGGACAGGTCATGGAAATCTCCAACGGAGCCACCTCGAAGCTCTCCCTTATCAAGTATGTCGGCATGCCCGTGCTGGTCGCCGCCATTGGCTTCGTCACCTTTAATGGGGTGTTTTTCTATAACGAAGCCGGTTTCGCCACCCACGTGCGGACCATTTTCGGCGAAGAGAAAATAGTCGATGACGTCGGCTACGCGACCAAGTGGTTCGGCCGCGCCACCCCGTGGAAGAAGGCTCTGAGCGTGCAATCGGTGCTCACCGAAGCCCTGGCCATCGACGACAGCAGCGACAACGACTCCCTCGGTGCCACCATCGAGGCCTTCCCCATCGTATTTCTCGGCAACGTCGACGCCAAGGTCGAGTCCTCCGCGCGCTTTCGCCTGCCGGCCGGCGAGCAGTTCCTGAAGATCGCCCAGGAATACCGCAACCCGGAAAACTTCATCAAGACCGCTCTGGTTCCGGCCATCAAGGAAACCCTGCAGGCCACTGCCTCGCTGATGAGCGCCGACGATTTCTACGCCGGCGCCCGCAGCGAGTTCGCCGCCGAGTTCGAAAACCAGCTCAACGACGGCCTGTACCTGATCAAGCGCAAGGAGGTACGCGGCCCGCGCGGCCACCAGCCGAGCCAGACCGCCATCCTGCAATCGGGCACCGAACAAGGCGCGTTCGGCGACAACAACGCCAGCCAGTTCGTTACCGAGAAGGTCATGGACAACAAGGGCATTCCGGTGCGCAAGC
>DASUOY010000001.1:0-3794 GCA_036276395.1 Pseudomonas sp. | reverse complement strand
CATTCCCAATCTGCTGGTGGGTGAGGCGCTGTTCAGTGGTCTTTACCTGAATGAGTTGCTGATTCGCTTGTTACCCGCCGAAGATCCACATCCGGCGGTATTCCAGCATTACGCCATGACCGTGCTGGCGCTGGCCGAGGGCCGTGCCCTGGAGCCCTTGCTGCGCTCGTTTGAATGGCGCCTGCTCGATGAGCTGGGCTATGGTTTCGCCCTGGATCTGGACAGCGAAGGTCAACCCATAGCCCCAGCCGGTCTGTATCGACTGCAGACCGAAACCGGGCTGGTGCCGGTCGGGCATTTGCAGCCCGGCGTTTTTCAAGGAGTCGAGCTGTTGGCCATGGCCGAGGCCGACTGGGCTGCGCCCGGTGCCTTGGCGGCGGCCAAGCGCCTGATGCGCCAGGCTCTGGCCCCTCCTCTAGGCGGTCGACCGCTGGTCAGCCGTGAATTGTTTATGACGCTCAAGGAGCCAAGCCGTGACTGATGCCAATCGTATTCTGCTGGGTGTGAACATCGACCATGTGGCCACCCTGCGCCAGGCCCGTGGCACCCGCTATCCGGATCCGGTGAAGGCCGCGCTGGATGCCGAGGAAGCTGGCGCCGACGGTATCACCGTGCACCTGCGCGAAGACCGTCGGCATATTCAGGAGCGCGATGTGCGCCTGCTCAAGGAGGTGATGCAGACGCGGATGAACTTCGAGATGGGTGTGACCGAGGAGATGCTCGCCTTCGCCGAAAGCATCCGTCCCGAACACGTCTGTCTGGTGCCGGAAACCCGCCAGGAGCTTACTACTGAAGGTGGCTTGGATGTGGCCGGGCAGGAGGCACGGATTCGTGCGGCGGTCGAGCGCCTGAGCAAGATCGGCTGCGAGGTGTCGCTGTTTATCGACCCGGATCCGCAGCAGATCGAGGCCTCCAAGCGCGTCGGCGCACCGGCCATCGAATTGCACACTGGCCGCTATGCCGATGCCCACACCCCCGAGGAGGCTGCCCGTGAGTTGGCGCGAATTCGCGACGGCGTGGCCTGCGGCCTGCAGCACGGTCTGATCGTCAATGCCGGCCATGGCCTGCACTACCACAACGTCGAGCCGGTGGCGGCGATTGCCGGGATCAACGAGTTGAATATCGGCCACGCCCTGGTGGCGCACGCGCTGTTTGTCGGCTTTAAGCAGGCGGTGGTGGAGATGAAACAGCTGATCATCGCGGCAGCCAATCGCGGCTGACCTCCGCCGTGCGCCCCCTCGTTTGCGATGGGGCGCTTTGCGCTAGGGCTTACGCGCGATCAAAACCGCGCGGCTCGGCGCCGGCAGGCCTTCGATGGTGCGGCTATGGTCGGCTGGGTCGAGAAATTCAGGCAGTGACTGGAAGCGCATCCACTCAGTCGCGCGCTGTTCGTCCACGCTGGTGGTGCTGACATCCACGCAGCGCACGTCGACGAAGCCGGCGCGGCGCAGCCACAGCTCCAGTGCCGGCACCGAGGGCAGGAACCAGACATTGCGCATCTGTGCGTAGCGGTCTTCGGGTACCAGTACCTGCTGGGCATCGCCTTCCACCACCAGGGTTTCCAGCACCAGTTCGCCGTCCTTGACCAGGCAATCTTTGAGGTCGATCAAGTGATCGATGGGCGAGCGGCGGTGATACAGCACGCCCATGGAAAACACCGTGTCGAAGCCTTGCAGCTTGCCGGGTAGCTCCTCGAAGGCCAGCGGCAGGTGCCAGGCCGGCAGGTCGGGCAGGTAGTTCTTCATTGCCAGAAACTGGCAGAGGAACAGCCAGTTGGGATCGATGCCCACCACGCTGTCCGCGCCGGCACCGAGCATGCGCCACATGTAGTAGCCGTTGCCGCAGCCGACATCCAGCACCCGTTTGCCCTTGAGCTCTAGGTAGGGGGCAACCCGTTGCCACTTCCAGTCTGAACGCCACTCGGTGTCGACGTGTACGTCAAACAGATGAAACGGCCCCTTGCGCCAGGGGATCAGGCCCTGCAGCGCGGTTTTCAGCGCGGCGCGGGTCGGTTCATCGCAGTGGCCGTTGAAGTTGAAGCTGTGCAGCAGCTCCAGCTGTTCGACGTGCAGTTCCGGCAGCGCCTGTACCGCGCCGTACCAGCGCGGCAGGTCGCCATGGCCAACCGCCAGCTTGGCGTCGATCTGTCCGGGCAGATCGGCTGCCCAGTCCTGCAGTGGGGTGCCGGCAAGCGCAGCTTGCAGGGCGTCGAGGTCGAGGCGGCTGATCATGGCAGGGCAATCATCGAAGCGAAATTAAGGCACTGGAACCAGGGCACCACCTGGCTGAAACCCGCTGCGAGCAGGCGCTCGCGGTGCTGTTCCAGGCTGTCTGGGAGCATGACTTTTTCGATGGCGCTGCGTTTCTGCGCGATCTCCAGTTCGCTGTAGCCGTTGGCCCGCTTAAAGGCGATATGCAACTCGCTCAGTAGTTCGTGCTGTTCTGCGTCCTCGAAGCGCAGCTTCTCCGAGAGGATCAGCGCGCCACCGGGTAGCAGGGCCTGGCGAATCCGCGTAAGCAATTCGAGGCGCTGTTCGGGCTGGATAAATTGCAGGGTGAAATTCAGCGCCACCAGCGAGGCTGGCTGGAAGTCCAGGCTGAGAATATCGGCCTCGATCACTTCAACCGGCAGCAGCTCCTGAAACATCGAATCCTGCGCATGCAGATATTCGCGGCAGCGCTCGACCATGGCGCTGGAGTTGTCCACTGCTATCACCCGGCAATCGGCGATCTGTACATGGCGGCGCAGCGCCTGGGTCACCGCGCCGAGGGAACAACCCAGGTCATACAGCAGGCTATGGGGCTGGGCGAACTGGCCGGCCAGCACGCCGATATTCTCGACAATGGTCGGGTAGCCCGGCACCGAGCGCTTGATCATGTCCGGAAAGACCCGCACCACGTCCTCGTTGAAGGCGAAGTCGGGCACCTGGTCCAGGGGCTGGGCGAAGAGGCGGTCGGGCTGCTGTTTCACGTTTCGGCGCACAAGGTCGGAAAGGCGGGCATTCTAGCCAAGTAAGGCGCGCAGCCAAACCTGGATTACTGCATTTGGTCGATAATAAATTCGCCTGCTCCCTGCAGCGGGCCTAGCGGGTTGCGCTTGACCTCGTAGCGGCGAATATTCGGCTCGCCGTTGCTCAGCTTATGCACCAGCATGTCGTCCACCAGCACGAATACGGCGCGGAAAGCCCAGCCTTGCAGTTCGCGTTTCTTGCGGAAGTTGAGGGCGTCGGCCCAGAAGTTGCCGACGCGCTTTGTGTCGGTTTCGTTGAATTCGAAGGAGTAACCCACACAGCGATCCTTGGCTTCCAGGCAGCGCAGCAGGCCGTCGGGCAGGTAGTCGATGGGTACATTGGCCTGCACGAACATCAGGCGGATATCGATAAAGGACAGCATCTTGCCATTGCCCTCGTTCAAGGGGTCGAAGCCCAGGGCGAAGAGTTCGGAGCGCGTGGTTTTGTTGGGGATGGCCTGGGAGTAGCGGATTTCCGCGTCCAGATAGTCATCGAAAGGGGAGCGTACTTCAGCTCGTTCACTGGGGAGCAGGCTGCTGCAACCCGATACGCCTAGCAGCATGATGAGCAGGCCTACTGCATACCTCAAATCCATCATGATGTTTTCTCTGAGTGGGTTCCTTGTATTTGCTATAGCTGATTTTTTGGCGGGCTGCTTGTCGGGGCGGTCGCAGTTTGAGTGATTGCCTGTCGGTTGAACGCCGAGGCGCAAATGCCGTATTGACCCAGCCAGTAACTGAGGATGATGGCGTAAGGCGCGGCCTCGAAGGGGGCCACGAAACG